>DAIMYK010000008.1:0-15910 GCA_036734525.1 Sediminibacterium sp.
AAAATCCTTCACAACCACTACGCGGGTAGTAATGACAATACCCAACACATTCGTAGGTGCGGGAGTTGGATTCGCCTGCTGATTTTGCGGTTTTGGCATCGGCGGATTATCGAGTGCCCGCAACCATTTTGATTTATTGTAAAGATTGGTAAAGTTGAACTGGGCATTAAAATTGTTGTCCTGACTATTCTCGATGGTATTACCCAGAGCGATGGCCAGTCGACTGGCACCGATCCAGTTATAGCTCGCACCGTAAGTGTAGCTTGCCTGAATCCAGTCCGTCATAGGGAATTTATTCAGGGGCAATGCATAACTCATCGTTCCTCTGTGCTGATATATAACATGTCTTCCACCATTGAAAAAATTAGACCTCACTGAATCCTTTTTTGGCTTGGTATCGATTCTTCCATTAGGCTCATCAATGCGGGCATTGGCTACGGCATTGAAATCCATTGTAATAGAGCGGGCAGGTTTCCAACCGAATCGATAATACCTGTCAAAAGTGAAAAACTTATCATAGGTTGTATCTACCTTATCTACGTTGTTGCCGGGGGTGTTGATTACCCTTGGAATGAATTCACCAAACTGTCGGTTGATATCTGATCGGAAACTAAGGGTAGATGGTTTAAGGTTGAAGTTGACATCTCTCAATAAACTTAACCAGGGAGTCTTATTGGTAATGATTTTCCTGAAAGGTTCAATGAATTTTTCATTGCCGGCATAAGTATAACCAAAACCTCCTCGATGCCGGGCGATGTTGTTTTGCTGTATAAGGGAACTACTCTGTTCGATGATGGAGTAGGCATAGTTGAAATCAAAATTGCTGATTTTGAATAGTCCCGGTTTACCACTCGCAGAACCAAACCTTACATTGGTAAAGTTGATGGGTTTGATGGTTGTTTGGTCAATGGCGGCGCTCCTTAAAGAATCCTGTTGTTGTCGGTTCAGTGTATTGAGTTTGTCTTTTAGTTTCACATCCAGGTCGAATGGATCGAACTGTGGTGTAATGACTGTTCTGTTCAGACTCGCATACAACGGCAAAGAGAGTCGCAAGTTGCGGGGCAACAACTTACCGGCATCTATGTTAGCCGCCATATCAAATTGGAAAAGATTATCGCGTGACCGCTCTATTACCCGCTGCTCAATTGTTCCAAAACCCTGGCTACGCGTACTTGCCGCTACCGTGATGCTTCCCAAGTCTGCCAGGGTCACATCCATCCGGCCAAGGGCCGACCAACCACCTTCTTCATTCAATGAAGATAGCCGCAATTCATTTACCCAAATTTCTGCATGTTGTATCGGTCCATCCGGTCGGAAAGGATTTTCAACACCAATCAATATTCCGCTGATGGCGCCGAGATTGGGATTACCTAAAATTGAAATGGTTTTATTGCTGTCGAGTCGTTGTCGATAAATTTTATTGAGTGGCTGTCCGGCTGCATTCCTTCTCAGCTTTAGGTTAATCAGCTCCCGCAAAATGATGTCAAGATTATTCTGCACGGGCCATACAACTTCTTCCTGTCCCTTGACATACAATCCGGGAGGTGTTACCCGTAATGGTATCTTGATCTCATAATAGTTGTTTAGAAAGTCCTGACCTATGCGGACAATTGCATTTAATTCTCCATTGCGTACCGGCCTTTGTCCCGTGACAGATTCAGCGTGTATGTACATCGACAACTTTCCAAATTGCCTGATATCCCAGGTAAATGTTTTGAAGACTGCCCTGGCATCACCGGTGTACAGATTCCTGACCTGAATACTCATCGCCTGTTCGTTCTGTTGTATATTGACGCCATTGTTGCTCAATAGTTGCATCCGCTCAACATTGGGAGGCATGATGTAATTGACCGGCTGGCGGGCTGAATTTTCTTCCAGGTTCACTGCCAGTGTATTGAAAACGGTTCCGGTGTTATTGACAATAGGTGTATAGTTGCCGGTTGTATCGATCTGATAAGTAAACTGCCGCCATTGATTCCTAACAAGACTAAATGTTGCGAATCGAAGGGTGACTGAATCTTCAAATCCAGTGAGGTACATGCGTATGAAACGAATGGATTTATAATCCGGGATATTACCGATGCGTCTTGTAAAGCCTCTCACAGGTACACGGAACAAATACCAGTTTTCTGTTCGGGTTACGCCATCAGCTGAGTTAACACTTACAGTTCTCTTATCAGTAATGTAAGGTGAACTTCCCACCGTCATCCCGGGCTGCAGGTTGATCTCATATTCATAATAGGCCTCTGTCTCGTTGAGCGTATTATCGCGATTCAAATCTTCATTGTCAGGAAACAGGGTAGCTGCCGAGGTAAATTGTCCGCCTGTTCCCGCAACGTGAGAATTACCCTGTTGGTTATTGAAGTTTTTGTATCGTCCCAATATACCGGTACCTGACTGATCAAAAATTGCATCGCGGTACCACACATAGTTGTCATTGGAAGGATCCCGTAAAAACTGCTGATATACCGGAGAGCCGGTGCCAAATGTATTACCGAGGCGTTGTAATATGTAAGATCTTTTTCTTCTTTCTGCATCATCATCCAAACCATCAAAACCGACATCCTGGAAAGGCCTGTCACCGGGGTCATTGCTGAATGCCTGGGTTATCTGAATTGGGTTCACCGGAGTTTTTCCCCAGGTAGAAGAACTATCTACATCTGTAGGTATATTCGGTGTGTTCATTCCATTTTCATAAAACCTCTTTCCATCTTTCAACACGTCTTCACTTACATTTCCGAGATTGATGTAGAGTTTTCCTCCTTTGCTGCCCGGATTTTTTATAAATGGATCCTGCGTCCAGAATTCTACATATTCCAGATTGCTCGTTTCAAAATCGGTTTGATCAATGGCTCTCATGATACCTGCCCATCTGCTTGCCGGTCTGCGCAATCTTCCGTTGGCATCTATTTCGGTAGCTCTGTGTTCAAAGTTATAGGGCGAACGCTCGGTAGGATAGTAAGACATATCGAACGTAGTGGTCAGTACATCCGTGATATTGGTGGTTCGCTGGGGGAAGAGTTCATTGGTATAAACCTGCCGCACCCTTGGAACGCTGAGTTCCTCCACATTTTTTCGCAGGGGATTTCCCGGACTGTTCTTGTCCTGCAAATTGGGCTCGATGTTGTACCAGGCTAATTTCGCACGGTTGAAATTATAATTGATGGAATCCGTCAGTACACTTTCCGGAAAAAGCGGATTGCCCTGGGGTGTGGAAGCCATTGTCCAGGAAACAAGTGGGAAGCGAAGGTCAATGCTGTTTTTGGTTCCTTCAAAATCATCAATGAAGCTAAGTCCCTGTTCTCCCCGCCCTATCTGAGCGGGATGCCCGGGCCTTAGAATGGCTGCCTCTGCGTAGGCATTCATGGTGGATTTCGTCTTGGTGGAATAATAGGGCAGTTTATCCAATAAGCGCGTCAACCAGGGCAGATCAGTTTTATAGGCCAGGTCCATACCATACATGGAGTTGCGAATCGGATCCTCTGCATACATGGTTTTCGTGAAGAATGGGCGCTCAGCGAGTCTTACTGCTGTTGCCCCAAGAGAAAACTTTTTGTTGGCGACATAGTCAACTCGTAAGCCGGTGAAGCTTCTTTGCTGCATCCCAAATCCGGCATTGTTTTCAAAACCCACATTCACCGGCACATTGGAACTGAGAATACCCGGATTGATGATCTTCACCGTTCCGAGATTATAATCCACGATGAAATCAGTTCCCTCTCTCAACTGCTGTCCGCCTGCAGTAACAGTCACTGAACCCGGAGGTACGTTGAAAGTATTCAATGAAATTTCCGATCCACCGGCACTTCCCCTCACTTGTCCCTGCATCACATATCGATTCAGGTTGGCATAAGTTTGTGCAATTGCCTTGATAGAATCATACAAAGCATAGTACACATATTTTTTGACGACTGCTGTCGGCTGACCGCTGAAGGCAAGTCGTTCCAGATCTCGCCCAAATGGCTCAAGTACAGGAAAGATAATTCTCCCTTGGCGGGGTAATACAGTATAGCCATCTACATAATCGAAGATTCCGTCCGGTTGCGGATCGTTCCTTCCATTGAGTCGATCGAGGTTTAAAATACTCAGCAGGGGTCTGCCGGTAATATTGGGCGCCCCTTCCGGCAGATATCTTTTCATTCCACCCCCGGGATCATCGTATAAGATGTTCAACATAAAACCATCCTGCTGTATAGAACCGAAGAGATCCAGGGAATAAACGTTTTTCATCATCCAGGTCCATATCGGCAGGTTGATGCGCTGTGATGTTGCTTTCAATAATTTCAGGAACAGCACTTTTTGTACGCCTCTGGTTGAATCCAGGGCAACATCCTGTGAAAACTCACCTACCTGAAATACTCGACCATTGTATGTGTACTGGTAAGCAACAGCCAGCACTTCATCAGGTTGTAACTGTACATTGAGTGATAAAAATCCCACTTGCGAATTGAAATAATATTCAGAGGGATTCAACTTGCGGGCAAAGGTCTTTTCATAATCCTCCACCGGACGAAGTCCGCGTGTGAGCAAAAGAGAATTGATTACTGCCGGATTTCGGGAGGAAGGATTGTTTACGAGTCCGGGATAAAGGTCGTTGTTACCATTGTTGGTAAACTCACTGGTAGAGAGTGACCGGATGTTGGTATTGTAGGGTCGGGATTCACCGAGGTCCATCAAACCCACCACATCTCTGGCATCTGTTACCGCACCGGTTCGATTGGTAACCCAAACTTCAATGCGTTGCAATTGAACCTGTGACTGGATCACCGGTAAATTGGCCATCGCTTTGTTGTAATTGTTCTTGAAGTATTCCCCCAATAAAAAGTGTCTGTTCTCTTCATAGTCATCCAGCTTTTTATTGAAGTTCTGGGTAGCAGCGCCCCCCTGCAATGCAACAGTTTGTCGAATGGAACGCTGGTTAGCAATGGCTCCGGTAACAAAAACCTTCCCGAACTGCATTTTGGCCTTGGCACCAAATAAGTTCTGGGCACTGGGAATAAGGGTACTGCGGGATTGGAAAGTGATGTTACCGGCCTCCAGTGTTTTAATGATCTCATCATCCATTCCCTTGTAATCAAGTTTCAACTGATTATCAAATCCGAGGTTGGACAGCGTATTGTAGTTGATGGGAAACTTCAGTTTATCACCTATGCTGGCATTCACGTTCAGCTTCAGGTTCATATCGAAATCAAATCCTCCATTGCGTCTTGCTCTTTCCGGTAAGGTGGGATTGTTGACATTCTGTCCCTGATAACCTGCCATCACATTCACTTCTCCGTTGGGTCGGATATCGACTTTCAGTCCATTCGAGCCAATACCAAAAATTCTGTCAAATAAATTATCATACACACGATAAGGTGGACGATTGGTTTTTTTGTTCAATGCTGTCAGTGCATCTGCTCTTTTTTTGAAGTATGCCACTTCCGATTCACGGGCACTTAACTTCCAATATTCTTCGAAGCCCAGGGCAGCGGGTTTTCTGTAATAACTATTTCCGATTTTTTCTACAATGTAATACTGCTTTGTGCGCGGATCGTACTCGATACTTTTTTTGATGAGGGAAGTATCTCTGATATCAAAGGGGTTTCTGCTGGGCAAAGAAAAGCCATCACCCCTCCTGTCTTTGATGGGAAAACGGGTGGTGTCTTTGCGTTGCGCCGCCACCTGCAGAGCAGCCGGCAACATCAGAAACAGTAAGTAAAAAAGTCGGAGCTTCAAATCCAACTAATTGGTTAAGTCAAATTAACGCTATAGAGGACGGTTTATTGGTTGAATGTTGATTTGAAGTAAATGATTTATAACGATTTCAATGAAAGTTTAATGAGCTCTTCCAGAGGCAATTCACCGGACTGGGCCGTACGTGTTTTCTTTACTGCCTGCTCTGCCATCACACGGCCAATACCCAATGCCACCAAAGCAGTAACAGCATCTGCTTCCACAGAATATAAGACCCCGGAAACCGGCTGGGTGCTGCTTGAAAAATGCTTGCCCAGTATATCTTTTAACTCTACAATCAGCCGTTCAGCCGATTTTTTACCTATGCCCTTGATGCTCTCCAGTTGGCGGGTATTACCGCTTACGATGGCTGTGGCAATTTCCCGGGGCTCCATTCCCGACAACATCATACGCGCCGTTGAAGCACCCACGCCTGAAACGCTGATCAAATGCAAAAACATCTCTTTTTCCTCCGGCTGATGAAAGCCGTATAATGTGTGAGCATTTTCAGTAATGTGTAAATAAGTATGGATCAAACCCTCATTTTGTTGACTGATGGCGGAATACGTATGCAAGCTAATTTGTAGCTCATATCCCACTCCCTGTACATCCACCAAAACCCGGGAAGGGGTTTTCTGAACAAATTTTCCTCTGACGAACGCGATCATACCTTTCAAAAATAAGTTAAAAAAGGAGTATATCCGGCAGCAGAACGTTGATTTGAGCCCATCCTCAAGCCGCTTTTTGATTTTTTTAACAAGCACAGGGGAAAAGACTTTTGCCACACAAAATGCCGGCCATTCGAAAGAGCTGAGGTCGAATAACATAAATTGACGGATATTTGCGAACAACCCACATAATTTTTCATGCCAACAAGAGCTTGTATTACTGCCGTAGGAGGCTATGTGCCGGAGACCCGGCTGACCAATGCCGACCTGGAGAAAATGGTCGACACGAATGACGAATGGATTAAAACCAGAACTGGTATCAGCGAAAGAAGGATTCTCCGTGAACCAGGAAAAGCCACCAGCGATATGGGTGCCAAAGCCGTAGAGGAACTTCTGAGAAAAAGAAACCTATCTCCACTGGATATCGATTGTTTGATATGTGCAACAGTTACCCCCGATATGATGTTTCCGGCTACTGCCAACATTATTTGCGATAAGGTTGGAGCAAAAAATGCCTGGGGTTTCGATCAGGCTGCTGCCTGCAGCGGATTTCTTTTTGCACTCACAACAGCAGCCATGTTCATTGAAAGTGGCCGTTATAAAAATGTGGTTGTCGTAGGTGCTGATAAGATGAGTGCCATTGTTGACTATACCGATAGGGCTACCTGCATTCTTTTTGGAGATGGGGCGGGGGCTGTTTTAGTGGAACCTAGTACAGATAACAACATCGGCATTAAAGACAGCTTGCTCAGAACCGATGGAAGTGGGAAAGACTACCTGCACATGAAGGCAGGTGGTTCATTGAAACCAGCCACTATTGATACTGTTTTAGCGAAAGAGCACTATGCATTTCAGGATGGTCAGCCGGTATTCAAATTTGCAGTGAAGGGCATGGCTGATGTGAGTGCGGAATTACTTGAGCGCAATGGTCTCACGGGTGATGACATTCAATGGCTGGTTCCCCACCAGGCCAATTTGCGCATCATTGATGCCACCGCTAACCGAATGGGACTTCCACGTGAGAAAGTGATGATCAATATCCAGAAATATGGCAATACAACAGCAGCTACCATTCCTCTTTGTTTGTGGGATTGGGAGCGGCAGTTGAAGAAAGGCGATAACCTGGTATTTGCTGCATTCGGCGGAGGCTTCACCTGGGGCGCTACCTGGATCACCTGGGCCTATGATGGAAATCAGGCAGGTTAATTTTTCACATTAAACCGGCAACATGAAGAAATCATTTCCGCTTACCGGCATCAGTTCTGTTGTTTTGCATACCGGCAAAGAACACCATGCCGATTTCGCTCATAATACCCCCATTTATGCCAGTTCCACCTTCACATTCCCCTCAGCGGAAGAAGGCATGGAGCGGGTTGCCGGAAAAGATAAAACCCGCATCTACAGCCGGTGGGGCAACCCAACTTTTACCGTGGCTGAAGAGATCATCGCAGCCCTGGAATCTTTCGGCATCACCCACGATGATGACTCACCGCTGGAACTGAAAGCCCTCCTGCATTCCAGCGGACAAGGGGCATTGAGTACTTTGTTCCTAAGCAGGCTGCAGGACGGAGACACCGTTCTTTCTCACCTTTCATTGTATGGTGGTACCCAGGAACTGATGCAAAAGGTTTTGAACAACAGTGGTATCAAGACAATGCTGGTGGACATGCGTGATCTCAATCAGGTGCGTGAAGCTTTACTTCAAGATGATAGCATTCGTCTGGTACACCTGGAAACACCTGCCAATCCTACCATCCGTTGTGTGGACATAGAAGCTATCTGCACCATCGCTCATGAAAAAAGTATCCCGGTTTCAGTTGACAATACATTTGCCACTCCCTACCTGCAACAGCCTTTTCTTCACGGTGCAGATTTTGTGGTTCATTCCACTACGAAATTCCTCAATGGACATGGAAATGCCATGGGGGGCGTTCTTCTCGGCAAAGACATAGAATTCATGACCACCAAAGCGTGGAAATGGTATGCATTACTCGGCGCCAACAGCAATCCATTTGATGCATTCCTGCTAATTCAGGGATTGAGAACACTCGAACTGCGCATGGAAAGACATTGCCACAATGCCATGGAGGTCGCGCATTTTCTGGCTCAACCACCTGCTATAGAACACGTCAATTATAATGGCTTACCTGATCACCCTGATTTCGCCGTGAGCAATCAGCAAATGAAACACCCCGGTGCATTGCTGAGTTTTGAATTGAGGGGCGGCCTGGAAGCCGGTAAGCAATTTATCGATCGACTGCAACTTTGTACACGCGCAGTTTCCCTGGGAACACCCGATACACTGCTGTCGCATCCTGCCAGCATGAGTCATTTTGGAATTCCTCCTGCTGAAAGAAAAGCATACGGAATTACAGATGGACTCATTCGCATGAGCGTTGGCATAGAGAATATACAGGACATTCTCACCGATCTGGACCAGGCACTTAGATAATAAAGCACACGACACATGGAAATTACTATTCGCAGGGCCGAAAAATCTGATTGCCCCGCATTACTCGCCCTCATCAGGGAACTGGCAGAATACGAACGCGCACCCAACGAAGTGACTGTTTCCTTACAGCACTTTGAAGAAAGCGGCTTCGGCGCAGCCCCCGTTTGGTGGGGATTTGTTGCTGAAACAGAAGGGAAAATAGTGGGGTTTGCTCTTTATTACATTCGCTACAGTACCTGGAAAGGCCAGTGTCTCTACCTGGAAGATTTCTTAGTAACCAATGAATATAGAGGAAAAGGCATCGGTTCAATGTTGTTTGAGCAAGTCATCAAAGAAGCCAAAGAAAAAGGATTTCGCAGGATGGTATGGCAGGTACTGGAATGGAATGAGCCGGCATTGAATTTCTACAGGAAATATCAGGCAACACTGGATGGTGAATGGATCAATGGAATCATTGATTTCACTTCCTGAATATATTTTAACTCACACCTTCTACAGCAACTTCTTTCGCAATCTTCTGCACCAGTCCCTGTAAAACCTTACCCGGACCACACTCGGTGAACTTAGTAGCGCCATCATTCACCATCGCTAACACACTCTGAGTCCATCTCACAGCACCTGTAAGTTGGTCAATCAGATTGGTTCTTATCAGATCGGGATCCGATACAGGAGCTGCCACTACATTTTGATATACCGGACAAATGGGTGTATTAAATTCTGTTTGTGCAATGGCCGCTGACAGTTGTTCTCTGGCAGATGACATCAAAGGTGAATGAAAGGCACCTCCAACAGGCAATACCAATGCACGTTTGGCACCGGCCTCTTTCATTTTTTCACAAGCTTTGGCTACTCCTTCCACAGAGCCGCTGATAACGAGTTGTCCGGGACAATTATAATTAGCAGGAACAACTACTTCACCGGTTGCAGCCTGTACTTCTCTGCATATTTCTTCCACCTTTTCATCTGCCAGGGCCAATACAGCCGCCATAGAAGAGGGTGTATGCTCACATGCCTGCTGCATAGCAGTAGCCCGGATGCTTACCAATCGAAGGGCATCTTCAAAACGCAGAGTCTTATTGGCCACAAGGGCTGAAAACTCGCCCAGTGAGTGACCTGCCACCATATCGGGTTTTGCATCCGTCAATGAAGCATAGGCAGCAACAGAATGTATGAATATTGCCGGCTGTGTGATGCGGGTTTGCCTCAGTTCTTCATCAGTGCCAGTGAAAAGTACTTGTGTGATGTCAAAACCAAGTATCTCGTTGGCTTGCTCAAAATAACTCCGCGCAACTGAGTTGTTGTCAAACAAATTTTTACCCATTCCACTGAACTGGGAACCCTGGCCGGGGAAAATAAAAGCATGTTTCATAGACATTCTATTGCATGAATCGGTCGGATGGACCGGAACTGCAAATGTCGTAAAAAAATAGGGATTAGTCCCTCCGCTTGCTGATCAATCGCATAAATTCACTGCGGGTAGCTGCCTGTTCAAATTCTCCAAAAAAAGCTGAGGTGGTGGTAATAGAATTTTGTTTCTGCACACCGCGCATCATCATACACAAATGCTGTGCTTCAATAACTACGGCAACGCCGAGCGGATTCAAAGATTCACGGATAGCATCCACGATCTGGGTAGTCAGGCGCTCTTGTACCTGAAGGCGACGAGAAACAATATCCACTACTCTGGCCAGTTTGCTCAATCCGGTAATCCAACCATTGGGTATGTAAGCAATGTGTGCCTTGCCGAAAAATGGCAACATGTGGTGCTCACACATGGAGTACAATTCAATATCGCGAACAATCACCATCTCATTGACTTCTTCTTTGAAACGTGCTGAATTCAGAACTTCTATCGGATCCAGATTATAACCCTGTGTCAGGTATTGCATGGCCTTGGCTATCCGTTCAGGTGTTTTTGCCAGACCTTCTCTGCCGGCATCCTCACCCAATAACTGAAGTACGGAAGTGTAATGACTCATCAGTCCATTGGTAACTGACTCGTCGTACTGTTCTGTTTTTTTATATGCCATCTTTCTGTTTTTACTTTTTTATTGAACCGGATACTCGACAAAATTTCGTTCTGTTTCATACAAACGTATGTGCAAATCATATTCTTCACCCAACTGAGGTCGTAGCAGTTCGTAGATCACCACCGCGATATTTTCTGCTGAGGGATTGAGATGAGCAAATTCTGTAGTATCCAGGTTTAGATTTTTATGATCGAATCGGTCGATAACACTTGCCTTGATCATGTCACTCAAGTGCTTGAGATCGATCACGTATCCGGTATCGGGATTGATCGGACCGGTTACTTTTACAATCAACTCATAATTGTGACCATGAAAATTCGCATTGTTGCACAATCCAAAGACCGCCTGGTTCTTTTCTGCCGACCAAGACGGATTGAACAACCGATGTGCTGCATTGAAATGTTCCTTACGAAAAACCGATACGCGCCTTGACATAATATATATAACTGAATTGACAGTCAAATTGTTCGCTACCGGCCTACAAAAGCACTCACCCGAAGTATTCTACATAGATGCGGGGTGTTTCATACAACTTGATACAGTGTAACTGCACTTCCTTGGGTAGGTGCGGTAATAATTGCTGCCAGATAGCAATCACGAGATTTTCCGTACTGCAAAGTTTTCCTTGCAGAAAAGGAACATCCATATTCAGGTTCTTATGGTCTAACTGACTAACAATCTTTTCTTTGATAATCGTACTCAACTTCTTGACATCATACACAAAACCCGTTTCCGGATCGGGCTCCCCCTTCACAGTTACATACAATTGGTAATTGTGGCCATGCCAGTTCTCGTTGGCACAAGCACCAAAAATCTCCTCGTTTTTCTCCCTGCTCCAGTTGGGGTTGTATAACTTATGAGCCGCATTAAAATGCTCTAATCTGGTAACAAAAACCATCACGATCCAAAATTTATGCAAAGTTACGAATTATGCAGTATACCACTTCTTTAAAGGTTGCTATTCGGGCTTTTTTCGGAACTTTGTCTCATGAAAATACTGGTGGTAGCAGCTACTCAGCGCGAATTGGAGCCCGTCCTTAAATTTTTTCAGGATGATAAAAGTGATGCTCATTCAGTTTCTTTTCATTGTACGGGTGTAGGATTAACGACTACAGCCATTGCGATAACGCGGCTGGCATTACAATATTCTCCCGATCTGATCATTCAGACAGGCATCGCCGGATGCTTTCAAGAACATTTGTCCATCGGTGATGTAGTCTTCGTTCAATCAGACCGTCAGGCAGACCTCGGTGTTTGGGAAAATGAACAATGGAAAACTGTACATGATCTTTCTTTGACCGATAACAATGAATTTCCATATACAAACGAACAACTCATCAACCCTTATCTACCTGCATTTGATTTTATGCAACTGCCAAAAGTGATGGCTGTTTCGGTGAATCAAATAACTACAGATCAGCGCATGATTAGTTACTGGAAAAACCAGCGCCCCGCACCTGCCATTGAAAGTATGGAAGGCGCTGCACTGCATGAAGCCTGTTTGAGACTGCATGTACCCTTTCTGCAGATGCGTGCAGTTTCAAATTACATTGGAGAAAGAAACAAGGCAAATTGGAATATACCATTAGCTGTTAATCGACTGAATCAAGTATTGATCAGTTTACTCCAGCAACTTCCCCATCAATCACTGTCACTTCCCATTCAACACCAACCATGAAATTAAGTATTGGTTTTTCTCCTTGTCCCAACGACACCTTCATCTTCGATGCACTGGTGAATGGAAAGATTGATACGGAAGGAATTGAATTCGAACCGGTACTCGAAGATGTACAAACCTTAAACCAATGGGCCTTACAGGGCCGGCTGGATGTTACTAAGATCAGTTACGGAGTATTACCCAACATACTTAACCACTATGCAATGCTCAACAGTGGGGGTGCTATGGGTCACGGGGTTGGTCCGCTTCTCATTACTACCGCTGCAAATAGCCAGCTTTCTATAGAAGAGTTAAGTCAGCTTCCGGTTGCCATCCCGGGAGAAAATACGACGGCGCATTTGTTGTTGAGTCATGCCCTTCCTGCATTTCAGCAGAAAAAATTCATGTTGTTTCATGAAATTGAAGATGCACTGATCTCTGGAAAAGTTGCTACCGGTGTCATCATCCATGAGAACAGATTTACCTATGCAGATAAGGGGTTGGTACTTTTGAATGACCTCGGAAAAAACTGGGAAGAAAGTTTAAATAGCCCAATACCGCTGGGAGGTATTGCCATAAAAAGAATATTTCCTTTAGCACTTCAACGAAAGATCGATAGAATGATCCGGACAAGTTTGCTGCAAGCACAGAATAATTTACCCCAACTCAGTGATTATGTACAACTGCATGCGCAGGAAATGGATGCGTCGGAACAAAGGAAACACATCGAACTCTATGTCAATGAATTCAGCAAGGATGCCGGGGTGGAAGGGAAAAAAGCAGTACGCGTATTGATAGCCGTTTATCAGCGCCTGAATGGTATTACCCCGGATGCTGCTGGTCCGAATATTTTTATAGGCTGATCTTATTACCCTTTCAAGGCTTTTCCATACACTTCCAGCGCACGTTTGCGGGCAAGATCATGGGGCACCATGGGTGCAGGATAAGTCAATTCCTGCCATTCAGGAACCCATTGACGAATGTATGCTTGCTTTGGATCAAATTTCTGGGCCTGCAGGGTTGGATTGAAAACCCGGAAATAAGGAGCTGCATCACAACCGCTTCCGGCAGCCCATTGCCAACCACCATTATTAGCAGCAAGATCAAAATCAAGCAATAGGGAAGCAAAATAAGCTTCTCCCCAACGCCAGTCGATCAACAGGTGCTTGGCCAAAAAAGAAGCCACAATCATTCTTACCCGATTGTGCATATATCCTGTCGCATTGAGTTGTCTCATACCGGCGTCAACTATGGGATATCCTGTATTTCCATCACACCAGCGTTGAAATTCATCTTCCTTGTTTCTCCAGGGAATAGCATCATATGCTTTTTTAAATGCCTCGCCTCTTCCAACCCGCGGAAATTGAAAAAGTATCATCTGGTAAAAATCACGCCAGATTAATTCATTCAGATAAGTTGCACTCAATGGTTGTGCTTTAGATGCCAACTGCCGGATGCTGATAGTACCAAAACGAAGATGAACACCCAGGTGAGAAGTGCCATTGGGAAGCGCCGGCAGATCACGCTTTTCCTTGTAGTGCTGAATTACCGCATCTGCTGCAGTTGCCGGAGGAAACGGATCTCCTACCGGTTCGAAACCCATCGATTGCAGGGTAGGAAGTGCAACGGGTGCCTGCTGGAATAACTGTTGTAATTTTTTTTCAGAGGGAAAGGAAGGGATACCTGTAACTCCCAGTTTAGCCCTCCATTTATTGGCATAGGGAGTAAAAACTGTATAGGGTAACCCATCGTCTTTTACCACTTCGCTTTTTTCAAAAATTACCTGGTCCTTGAAAGTGTGGAATGCAATCCCTTTTTTTTGGAGAAGGGAACCAATTGCCTCATCTCTTTCAATGGCATAAGGTTCATAATCATGGTTGGTATAACCGGCAGAAACCTTGTATTTAGAAATAAGCTTGGTAAATACTTCCAGGGGTTTTCCATAATAAACCTCCCAACTACTTCACTTTTTTATGAGTTGCTGTTGAATATCCGATAACGCTCGGTGAATGAATTCCACGCGACGGTCCTTTTTATTCTCCAACAGATCAAGTATTTGCCGGTCGAAAATAAATACAGGAAGTACCGGCTCATTACCTGAGAGAGCAGCATACAATGCAGCATTATCAAAGAGACGCAGATCGCGCCGAACCCACATGATGCGCAAGGGTGTGTTCAAGATATGTATTTTGACTTACAACAAATGATTCAGCCAATGGTTGAGCATTATTCCTATATAATTCAGGGAGTTTTCCAAAGAGGTACAATCAATTGCTGGTAAATACTGGCAGCAGCAGTATTGGTATATTGATTTTCGCCCATACTCTTTACCCACCGAATTCCTGAAATGGCATTGGTCAGTATGATCTCCTGTGCAGCTGCCAGGTCTTCAATGGTTATCGCTGTTTCCTCGACAGGAATACCGTGCTTCTTCATTTCAGCTATCACATGGCGGCGCATAACACCACTGATGGGTGCTTCTGCCAGTGAGGGCGTGCGCCAACTTCCTTCCAGCAAAACAAAAATATTCGCAATGGTGGTATCAGCCACCCTACCCTGTGCATTCAATACTACTGCATCATTCAATTGTTGCCGCTTCGCCCAACGTGCAGCCATGGCATAGGGGAGGAACTGAGCGGACTTCAAATTAGAAAAGCGATCAACACTTTTTCTGGCATCAGGATAAATACCCAGATCAACCCCATTGATGTTGATGGCTCTTGTCCATTCTGGTCCGTTCCAGGATTGAATTAACCAATGAGGGAAATTAGCATCCACATCATACAAACCACCCATTCCCCGAAATAAAGTCAGACGTATGCGGGCATTGGAAGCATGACCATTGGCAGTAGCCAGATCAAGTATCTGTTGTTCAAGGCGCAGAGCTGTCCAGTGGGGCGGAATGGCCATGTCAAGTTGTTCCATTGTAAAAAGCAATCTTTCGACATGAAAAGAAAACAAAGGAATCTTTCCGGCAATGATCTTCAAAGTTTCAAAACAGCCATCACCATACCGGAAGGTTCGGTTATCGACATCGATCAGGGGCTTGCCGGTTGGAATTTTTTTTCCATCCAACATCAGGTAACGGGAATCCATGCTGTAAAGATAGTCGCTGTTTTTCGTTTACTTGTTTTGGTCTAATTTTAGCGTGTCACCACATCCCCTTTTCACCATGACCATACGTACAATTATTGCCGAATTGGCTTCTTTCGCCCCCCTCTCCCTGCTAGAATCTTATGACAATGCCGGGTTGATCACTGGTAATCCCGAATGGTCTTGCAGCGGTGTTCTTTGCAGTCTCGATGCCACCGAGGAAGTGATCCTGGAAGCCGTAAAGAAAGGTTGCAACCTGGTGGTAGCGCATCATCCCATCGTATTTCGGGGGCTC
>DAIMYK010000009.1:0-15907 GCA_036734525.1 Sediminibacterium sp.
ACAAGAGTAACACGACGAACATATTTTGAGAGATAGAGTATACATGATTCTTTGACTAATCAAAATTTGAAAGGTTAAACTTAGAAGACATAAAAGATAAGTCCCTAATAAATAGCATACTAGCAAAGAAAGTTCCACCGCTGATGTCAATTCTTACAGCGAAAAAGTTTCTCCTAAATTTACACAACAAAAGGAATTGTGCCATGACTAATATCCATTCAACCAGAGAATTCAGAAGCTTTACCGAATCATTACCGGAATCGAACAGCAAAATGCCTGTTATGTTTGTCGGTCATGGCTCACCTATGAACGGTATAGTGGACAATGATTTCAGCCGACGCTGGCAAGCACTGGCAAAAGAATTGCCAACACCCACAGCAGTTCTGGTAGTCTCAGCCCATTGGTTTACCCGCGGCACACATATTACAGCAATCGACTTCCCCAAAACAATTCACGATTTCGGAGGATTTCCGGAAGAATTGTTTCAGGTGCAATATCCGGCCCCGGGCAATCCGACACTGGCACGGGAGACAGCAAGTGCCATTCAATCTGCCAATGTGATGCTTGACCACGATTGGGGACTTGATCATGGTGCCTGGGTGATTCTGAAACACCTGTTTCCAAAAGCGAATATTCCAGTTTTACAATTGAGCATGGACTATACCAAAGATGGTAACTATCACTACACTTTAGCAAAAGAACTCGCACACCTCAGAAAAAAGGGCGTACTCATACTGGGCAGTGGCAATATGGTACACAACCTGGGTATGGTAGCATGGGACAAACTAAACGACCCTGCGTATGGCTATGACTGGGCACTGCACATGAATCAATTATTAAAAGACCGCATCCTTCAAAAAGATCATTCATCACTAATCAATTATAAGCAACTGGGCAAAGAGGCCCTGCTGGCCATTCCAACACCTGAACATTATTTGCCTCTACTCTACACCCTTGCACTTCAGGAAAAAGAAGATAAAATATCTTTCTTTAATGATCAGCCCGTAGGTGGCTCACTTACAATGACCTCGGTGATGATAAAAGCATAATGCATATTTTTTCTCCGGGCTTTTTTACCCAATCATCTTGCAGCACAGGTCTTTCATTTTTCCATACCAGGGAAGATTCTCGCTATTTGAAAGGTCATTTTTTATCAGTGATTTTCATAACACATCTTGACTTACGATCAAGTTGCGGAGTGTCCGCCCCTGGCGGAAGAAAAGCAGCGGGAGATAACGCGTTGAAGTACACACCGGACACAAACTCACACCCATCCTTCTTACCTTGTGTGCCAAAGGTGTATATTGTAGTATGAAAAACGCCCTTCTGTTCATCGGAATTTTACTGCTCATTGCTTTTGAGTTTCTGCGGGTTTATTTGATCATGCCCCTGCCGGGAAGTCAGCGAATGAACTCGATTGGTATCGCCTACTGGCTGGGATCGAACCAAACTATTATCCGCATTATCGGCGGCCTGCTGATAGCATACCCCATGTGGAGTACGTTGAAGCAGGGTACTAAGTCCAATAAATTACTGCTGTCACTATTGCTGGTCGCGTATGGAGTAGTCGCTTATCTTTTCAACTTCAAGATGGAAGCTGATAAAATGTTTTATCAACCGAAGATAGTTCAAATGGTCTCCATCGACAGCAATCGTGTAGATGATGATAAATTGGTAATCGGTGTTGCCATCAACGGCGAAGCCCGTGCCTATCCTATTCAGCAAATCGGATACCACCACCAGGTAAGAGACACCGTTGGTGAAACACATCTGATGGTAACCTATTGTACAGTCTGTCGTACCGGCCGTGTATACAGTCCTTTAGTGAATGGACGCATTGAAACTTTTCGTTTGGTAGGCATGGATCATTTCAATGCGATGCTGGAAGATGCCGGTACCAAAAGCTGGTGGCGACAATCCAATGGAGAATGTATTGCAGGTCCTTTGCGTGGACAACGCTTAGCTGAAATTGCTTCCCGCCAGGTATCATTAGCATCCTGGAAAAGGGCATATCCCAACACACTGATATTACAACCAGATTCAAACTTTACCGAGTCCATCAAGAAGATGGCGAACTATGAGATCGGTAAATCGAAAAGCCAGTTGACGAAAAGAGACAGTCTTTCCTGGCAGGAGAAATCCTGGGTGCTGGGTATCAGCACAGCCAATGCTTCGCGCAGTTACGATTGGAATGAACTGGTAAAATACGGGCAGATCAAAGATTCCCTCCCGGGGTTACCCCTGTTGATTGTGCTGGAAAAGGATTCTACTTCATTTCATGCGTATGAGAGCAGGATAGCAGAACAAAGCCTTCCGTTGGTGCGCAATGAAAATGGCATACTTGATGAAACAAGCGGCACCCTTTGGAATTTTGATGGCATCGGCATCAGTGGTCCGCTGCAAGAAAAACCGTTACGACGGATACCCTGTTACCAGGAATATTTGCACTCCAGGGAATATTTTCATCCGGGAAGCTCTAGATTCAGTAAGAAAAAATAAGAAAGCATCTATCATGCTTTTGTAGAAAAAAAACGGCCCCTTCCGGGGCCGCTATGAATTGATCCAATGCCTAATCTTAATTGAAAGTCACCGTCTGGTTGTTTTCATCCAGTATGATGGTGTAGGTGCCGGCTGCCACCGGAGTTTTGAAGTTGTTTCCTCCCTCCCAGCGTATCTTTCTCGCCACACCTACTGCCTGGCTTCCGCCGCTATTGTCCTCATAATCGAAGGCACCCCATGCATTGCCTGCTAAGAACTTGATGTCTTTGTTCGCCAGCAAACTTACAGTAATGCTCCAGCGTCCATTACCAAGCCAGGTCATTTGCGGACTTGCACCGGGATCCCAGGCATTCACACCGGAAATACCATCACCCACCAGGCGCATTTCAGTTCCCGGAGAAATTTCATACTTCAGCTGATCAGGATTTCTTCCATCCCAGATCACACGATATCTTCCTGCAGTAGTGATATCTGGCATATTGTTATCATTGATGAGCAAGGGCGATCCACTACCACCATTGGAACCATAACTACGTGTGTTGGTAACGGTCAAATCACCATTATTCCATCCATTGTTATCGATCAACTTCCATCCGCCTGTAGTGAAAGTAGTTAGTCCGACAAAAAGATTCGGCGCAGGATGCCCCATCGCAAAGTTGGGGAATGTATTGCCCGGATTCCAGTCCGCCCCGGTTGCTCCACCCACAAATCCCATGCGACCTTCACGGATATCATATTTCATTCCGGTGCGATCAATCGATATGCGATAAACTCCTGAAGTTGCTACTGAAAAATTGGCACCGCCGGCAGACAGATTTCCTCCTGTACCGCCGTAGTTGATATCCCAGGCACGACCCTGCGTGAACTTAAATTCAGCGCCTGCCGGCAGATAAATGTACATATAGTACAAATTATTGGTAGCACCGGGACGTAAATCACGAATAAATTCCGGAGCTGTTCCCGGATCCCAGTTGTTACCATTACCTGTTGCACCCTGATAGTTTCCAGGCATGTAAAAGCGCAGAATGGGAATATAAGTCTGGATTGTCACAGCAACACTATTGGAAATAGAAGTGGCTCCCTGTGCAGTTACTGCCCGGATGCGGTATTCAATTCTTCCGGTGGTACCACCGGCAACACCTTCTGTTAATGCAGTCTCATTCATCTCGCCTTGAGTAAGTGTGCGGGTAAGAATGTTATTGCCAATAGGTATCTCTTTCAGGCTCGCAAAATTCTTTCCGGCAGAATCATACTGAAGTGTATAAGTAATGGTGCCATTGAAGCCATTGAATGGGGCAGTCCATGTAAAAGCATTCGAGGGCTGATTGGCATTCGCCAGTGAAGTGGATACAGATGTATTCTGTGTAGTAAGAACGCCAGGATCATTGTAAGGTGTCACTTTAACTTTTACCACATTTGATTCATAGCGTTCATTGTTGTTGCCATAAGAAGAGGCAACTTTGATATCCAGGTCATAGGCAGTGCCAAGCGCAAAACCGTAGTTCAGCAGAATGGCATTCAACTCCTTTCCCAACAAGGAAAAAGAACGATTGCCAACTACAGTGCGGGTTACCTCGCGTGAAAAATTTCTTCCGCTGGAGTCAATAGAGATCACATATTTGAATGTGTTCGAGTCTGCTCCATACTTGGGATTGGTCCAGGAAAGACTCAATACTGAACGGGCAGTATCGGCTGCAGTAGCAGTGACCTGACTGGTTGAAGTTGAAAGGGTAATGGCTGATCCCTTTTCATAAAAGGGAAGTTGCTCGATCTTGGTACAGGCAGCCACCAGAATGGAACCTGTTACCAGTATACCCAGTGCTCGTTGGAAAAATGTATTCATAACAGCAATTTTTTTGGTGAACAGGATTAAAGTTTGGTGAAGGTGTATTTACCCGTTTTGAAACTAACATTGATGCGGTAGTTGCCTGCCACACCCGGAGAAACAAAATCACTTCCCTCCGGTTTGAAATTATCGCCATCAGGGTTGTTGGCCAATCCTGCGCCGGTAAATCCGTACTTGTTGCTCCAGTTACCATACACGGGTACAAAAAGGAAACCCTGGCTCGCTTTGATGTTGAGGCTGTTGATCTGGAACTCTGAACTGGATATCTTGGTGAACTTTTGCGCCAGCAATTCAGGATCGCCACCACCCATCCAGTTACCCGGGGTAGCAGCACCCGTGATATAAAGATTGGTGGGAACAGGATACACCACATCGAGATAAGGCGTCACCGTCATGCGCAGGGTATTGGAAACAAATGGCACACTGTTGTTGATAAGAGAAGCAATGACACGAATCTCCAACTTGTGTGCAACATTTTCCGGCAGGTCCATCGCCAACAATGCAGCATTGAGTTCTCCTGTTGTAAAATTCAATACCAGATCACGGGCTACTACTTTCTCGTACTTCTTGGAAGAGTTGAAATTAGATCCCTCGAGATCTATCTGAACCAGATAATTCACATCCTGTGAACTTACACCGGTAGTAAAGCGATAGTTGGGGTTGGTCCAGTTGAGTCGCAAAGAAGGTACATCTCTGTTGGCAATTGCAAGCACACGTGGTGCAACAGAGTTGGCGGTCAATACCGGACTCACACCGCCTTCAAAAATTATGCGGTTCTCTTCCTTCTTACAACCGCTTAAGCTGGCTGTGAGGAAAAGTGCTCCGGCAATGAGTGAATATATATTCTTCATGGCTGAATGTTTTATCGGTTGAATTAATATCCTGGGTTTTGACTGAGGTTAGGATTGGCAGTTCTGTTGGAAGCTGGTATCGGGAAAAGATTGAACTTGTTGTCCACAGAAGTTCCGGAAGAAACTCCACCCTTCCAGGGCCAGAGATAAGTGCCTGTTGTGAGGCGATTATAGCGTACCAGATCAGTTCTGCGGTGTCCTTCCCAATACAACTCTCTTGCCCGCTCATCGAGAATAAAATCTGTGGTGAGCTGAGAGGAATTGATATCTCCGGAAGTATTGCCAAAAGCGCGCTGGCGAATGCGGTTCACATAAGTTACAGCTGTCGGTACATCTCCACCGGTACCACCCCGTAACACTGCTTCAGCATAGATCAGCAACATTTCAGACAAACGGAAAATGGGGAAATCGATATCAGCAAAATCACGGTTCACATCAGAGACACCCAATCCATCTGAACGAATGTTCCTCCATTTGTTGACATGCAATCCATTGCTGAAATTACCCACATCACTGATGTTGATCTGTGCCGGACTCACACCAAAAGAACTGGTGATGAACATCGCTCTTCTATCGGTAGCACCCGTCAGATCGGAGAAGCGATCTGCCAGTCCCTTCGTGGCACGATAGCCATACCAGCCACCATTGATACCAAAATCATTGGCATCATCACCGGCAGCAGCATGACAAAGGAATGAAGTGTTACCGTATGATTTGGTTCTTAACCCATCGCAGCCGACAGCAAAAATAATTTCACTGATGCGCTTATCATTGTCTGCCATGAACAACTCGCGATAGTTGTTGTGCAGGGTATAACCACCATTGATCACCTTCAATGCATAGGTGATGGCATCTGTGAACCGGGCATTACCGGTATATACTTGTGCATTCAGGTACATGCGTGCCAGCAAAGCCCAACAGGCTCCCTGGTCTACACGGCCATATTCCATCGTACGGGGAGCCTTCAGCGCTGTTTCAATTGCCTTCAGCTCAGATTCAATATAAGTAAACAGTTCACCACGTAATCTTTCCTTGGGAAGCTCAGTACCCACATTGTTGGTTTCATCAATAAAAGTAGAACGTCCAAAAAGATCCATCATTGCCCAGTAGTTGAATGCACGAATGAATCGCACTTCTGCACGCGATGCCTGAATATTGGTAGCATCATTACCGGTAATTCCGCGGGAAGCCAATTTTTCATCGGTTGATTCGCGCAAATATTCATTGGCTACCATCACATTGTACACGAGGCGAGCATAGATGCCCTTTAGGAAGGGATCTGAGCTAGACCAGCTGAGGTTGTGAAAATCTTTGATGGTCTGGTCATTCCAGGCAACTACTGCCTCATCTGTCGGCAATTCCTGGCAATTGAAGAAGCCCCGAATAAAAGGTGATTGTGAACCTTCATCCAGACCTTGTATATCGGATGCGCCTGCAGGACCGGCATTACCGGTGGTAGCAAGACCACCATATACTTTGGCCAACACACTGCGGTAGCCGGCAGCATTGGCATAGGCATTTTGAGAAGTGAAGTCATTCTGCGGAAACAGATCGAGCTTTTTCGCACAGGAAAACAACATCATACCGGCAAGCAGCACAGGTAAAATATTTTTCATTGTCTTATGTTTCATAATACAAACGATTGACCGATTAAAAATCGAGATTGATACCCAGGGAATAAACACGGGGTCTTGGGTAAATATTATTGTCTACTCCGCCATCACCTGCATTTTCAGGATCCAGCCCCTTGTACTTCGTAATCAGGAGCACATTCTGTATGCTTGCATTGATGCGCATGGAAGCCTTGTTTTTGAATACACCACCTACATTGTATCCGAAGTTGAGGTTATCTATCCGGAAGAAAGAGGCGTTGTCGATATAATAATCAGACAGGTAGCGATTGTTGACAAAGCGGGTGGACAAATAATCGCGGGTAGCATTGCCAATGAAGTTGATTGGATTCTTAATGGCTCTCAATACTGCGTTATTGGAATTAACGTTGTTGTAGAGATAATTACCCAAGGAACCGTGACCCGCAATACTCATGCTCCATTTTTTCCAGTTAACCTGCGTATTGAATCCGAGCAACACATCCGCAGCCGGCTTCTGATAAATGTAGCGGTCATCGTTGTTAATGATACCATCACGGTTGATGTCTTCAAACAAACCTTCGATAGGATCTCCGAGTGCATTGTAAATCTGCTTGAACATAAAGAAGGAACTGGGTGCATATCCAACTGAATGGATACCGATGCTGTTTCCGGTTCCACCGCCAATGAATGTTACATCCTGTCCTTTGAAATTGGGGTCAGGGTTTTTCAACAGATTCGTGATGCGAGCTCTGTTGTAGGTAAAATTCATTCCGAGGTCCCAGCTGAAGTCACTCTTGCGAACCAGATTGGTATTCAGGTTGATCTCTAAACCTTTGCTGTCGATATTACCAACGTTGGTAACAATTTCATTGACGAAGTTGGCACCTGCTGCAACCGCCACATTGGCGAGCAGGTCTTTGGTAGTTCTTTGATAATAATCAACCGAACCGGTTACTCTGTTACCAAACAATCCGAAGTCAACTCCGATGTTGGTGGTAGTCGTTGACTCCCAGCGAATGGAAGGGTCATACCCTTCAGGTCGCAGGTAGCTGACAAAAGTATTTCCGAACTGATATGCTGCTGTAGGAGCGCCGCGAGAATAACGCGGGATGTAAGAATAAAATCCAATTCCATCCTGCTGCCCTGTAACACCCCAGCTCAACCTCAATTTGAGGTCATTGATCTGACTGGAATTCTTGAAGAAATCTTCCTTCATCTTCCAGGCAAAAGCCAGTGAAGGGAAATAGCCTGTTCTATCTTTTGGATTGAGCTTAGAACTGGCATCAGATCGAATCGTTGCAGTGAACAGGTATTTGTCCATGATCGAAAAATTCACCCGACCAATGTATGATTCCAGTCTGTATTCAGGACGATCGGTAAGGAATACCGGTTCAGTTCCCTGTATGGTATCTCTCTTGGCAGGGCGAGTAGGATCTGCAATGGCACGATAGCTGAAAGAAGGGAAATTGCTCACCTTGGTGAGGAAGCTTTGGTAGCTATGTCCAACAAGTACATCAATTTTACTCTTAATGCTTTTTAACTCTTTGCTGTAAAACAAGGATACATCAGCCAGCTGGTTCACCTTCTGTTGCTCGTAATAGCTTCTTCTACCCCCTGTTTTATAATCAGTAGCTGCTGCCGAGTCAACATTGTTGTTTCCACTGCCGGAAGAGTAATCCATACCCAGGTTTGCCTGAACACGCAGATCGGGGAAGAAAGGCAACTTATAATCTAGCTGCACATTACCGATGAAACGATTCACCGTAGAACGATCATCGCGCAGCATCAAAAGGCCAAGCGGATTGCGGTTTGACAAATCAACGGGTAATCCTCCCGGCTGTAACCACTCATAAAATCCACCCCAGTTTTTATTGCCGGAATTAACTGGCTTGGTAGTGTCTAATGATATGGCATTCCCTATGGCACCTTCATTGGCAAAACGATTCTTGGTCTGAGAACCTTTCAGGTTAACATTCACAGATAAATTATCATTGAAGAATTTAGGTGAGAGGTTAAGCGATCCTGAAAGACGATTGAAGTGATTGGAGCGCAGAGTACCATCCTGCGTCAGATAACCCAGCGATGCCCGGAAAGGAGCTTTACCCAGCATGCCGGAAGCACTCACTGTATTATCAAAGCTGGGTGCCAGCTGATAAATTTCATTTTGCCAATCAGTATTGGCTGTTCCCAGGAGATTTTTATAGGTATTGTTTCCTGTTGCAGCAGCATCCGCATTAACGATAGAGCGAACTTCGTCGCCGGTCAAAACGGGTACTGTCTTAACAATACTACCTACCGCAAAGAGATTGTTGTAATTGTAACGAATCTTACCCTTGGTACCTTTCTTAGTGGTAATAATCAATACTCCATTGGAAGCACGTGATCCATAAAGAGCCGCAGCTGAGGCATCTTTCAATACAGTGAATGATTCTATATCATTCGGGTTGATGGTGTTCAGCAAATTAGCTGATCCGGCAATGCCATTGCCTTCCACAGGAACTCCGTCAATAACGATGAGTGGATCATTGCTGGCATTCAGAGATGCACCACCGCGAATGCGGATTCTGCTTCCTCCTCCGGCAGCACCACCTCCCGTTGTTACGGAAAGACCGGCTACTTTACCTACCAGCAACTGCTCAGCAGAGTTGATATTACCTTTTTGAAATTCTTTTGGACCAATAGAAGTCACCGCACCGGTGAGGTCCGATTTTTTGCGGGTACCATAGGCAACCACTACTACCTCTCCAAGGTTATCAGCCACCGAAGTCAACTGAATGTTGACATCACCTGTACCGGTTATTGCAACCTCACGAGCAGCAAAACCGGTAGAACTAACTACCAAGGCGTTGGCAGAAGGCGCAACTGAAATTGAAAAGCGACCCGCATCATTGGTGATAACACCCTGGTTGCTGCCTTTGGCAGCAACCGTGGCCCCTGCAACAGGAGCACCGGTAGCATCGGTCACCCGACCATTTACTACCCTGTTCTGTGCAAAAGTCGTTTGCACCAACAGCAATAGGAACAAATAAAGGCCTGTCCTGCCTTTTTTCCAAAATGACATAAGCAATTGTTTTTTGGTTCGAATAAAATTCCTGATACTATATAATATGTATCAAACACACATTTTATTGTGTATATAACACACAACTTAGGATTTTTTAAGAAAGTGCCAAATTATTCTTTGAAAAATTTTTTATTCGCAGGTATAAAAAATACCTGCCAACATGAAAATGTTGACTATTGGAAAGATTGGGTGGTATTGAGGTAGCAGGATTTGACCTGATAAAGTTTCCCGGGACGATGACTTACTTCTTTTTCCAATGTTTGAGTATCCGTCACCCAGTCCTTGAGTGCAATGCGCTTCCTGAAATTTCTTCGATCCAATTCAACGCCTAAAATGGCCTCATAAACAGATTGTAACTCCCGCAAAGAGAAGCGGTTGGGCAATAAATGAAAAATGATAGGGCGCTCCATGACCCGCTCTTGCAACTGGCGGATACACAATTGTAAGATTTCCTGGTGGTCAAAAGCGAGTTGTTTTACTTTGCGAACCGGATACCAGTCTACATCCCTGCCGGCTATAGCCAACTGCTGGTCCTGCATATTCACCAAACAGAAATAGGCGGTCGTGATAACCCGACCCGTTGGGTGGCGGTCTACCTTACCAAAAGTATGTACCTGCTCCATGTACACATGCTGCAAGCCGGTTCTTTCAAATAAAATTCGGTAAGACGCCTCGGTAAGATCTTCATTCGGACGAACCAGATCACCCATCAACGAATGCAGTCCCTGGTATTCTTCAAGCTCAGATTCGCGCAATAAAACATAGAGTTCATCCTTGTCATACCCAAATATGACACAGTCCACAGAAACCGCAATGTTGAAGAAAGATTGTAGATTCTGTCTTTCCTTTCGGGCACTTTTTAGTACGGGGGTAACTTTCTCTGCCATAGCAATCGTACCTCAATATTACGGCAAAATGAAACGTACCGAGCGGGCAGTGGAGGAATTTTTCACTGTGAGAACATATTGAGCCCCCGGCAATTGTGCGACAGCTTCCCCAAAAGCCATCCGATGCTTGCCGGCATTGAGTCTGCCGGAAAAGAGTTGCTTCACCTGCTGACCCTGGGCATTGAAGAGCAAAACATTTACCTGACCGGCTGTTTTCATATCTATTTCATATGTTCCCGCCCGCGTTACCGGATTCGGAAACAAACGAACCTGAAAAGAATTGGCAGCAGCTGCCGGATTTTCAGTAAGAGAAGTAATGGGGCCGGACAAAGGCCGGTTGATGTACACCCTGTATTCACCGGGCTGTAACGTGATAGATTGTGAGGTGCCTGTTGCAGATAAAGTTGCTCCGGTTATGTATTCATACCAGGTACCGGCTGAAGGAAAAGTGAATTGTCCGTTAACTGCACTCACATCAAAATTCCCCAACACACAGATATTAGATGTATCGGTGACCAGTTGCATCCATTTGAAAGCCCCGCCCAACGAGAAGGTGATGCGGTTAGAAGTGAAATTATTGCGGTACATCGGATGTAGCCGCAATTGATTGAGCTTGCTGTAAACTGTGTACAATGCCTGCCTGTCGGGTTGCTGGCGATAATCCCATCGAATGGGTTTATTCCCCGTTCTGCAATTGCTGTTTACACTGCCGTCCGTACAATAGTTGATAGAGAAATCATACCCCAGTTCACCGAACTGCCAGATCATTTTGGGACCCGGTGTGAGCAAACCAAAGGCTGCTGTGAGTTCCATGCGTTTCAATGCTGTGGCAAGGGTTCTCGTATTGTATGATCCTGCAGCATTCCCAAACTGCAATGTCTTATACATCAACCGCTCCTCATCATGGCTTTCCATATAACCTACCAGATGTGGTTGTGACCAACCGCGGTTGGTGAAAATATTTCCTTCAAAATTACTGTTGGGAAGAAAACCCATAGCTGCCTCCTGAAAGTTATAGGTATTGTTCCCCCATAGCATCATACCATAATTACTGAGCTCGATCTCCTCCGAATTGGCGGCAAAATGTTCAAGAATTACATAACTACCGGGCAGATACACCTGCAGTGAATCATAATAACGTTTCCAGATGGCCACCCTACTGGCATCATACTGTCCCCACAGCGCCACATTGCTGCCGGAATTATTCTGAGTGAATCCCTTCGATAGATCAAACCTGTATCCATCGATCTTATATTCTTTGAGCCAATGCTCCATCACCCGGCAACTAAAATACCTCGTGGCCAACGATTCATGGTTGAAATCATTGAATACATTGAAGGGATGCCGCGCCGTTTCATTCAACCAGGGATTATTGGCGGCAGGTTGATTCAGCGTGGCGTTCCAATATAATGCAGCCAAAGGACTCGCACCGGTAGTATGGTTCAGTACCATATCAAGAAGTACAGCTATACCCCGTCGATGGCATGTATCGATGAATGCTTTGAGGGTGGCCGCAGGTCCATAATACTTATCCGGTGCAAAGAAGAAGGCAGGATTGTATCCCCAGCTTTCATTCCCATCGAATTCATTTACTGGCATCAATTGTATAGCATTCACACCCAATCGCTGCAGATAAGAAAGAGTATCCCGCAAAGTGTTCCAATCATGTGCCTGAATAAAATCACGCAGCAGCAATTCATAGATGATCAGCGATCGCTTGTCAGGCCGGGCAAAATTGTTGACCGTCCAGTTATACGCCGGCCGGGCAGTTTGCAGGATGCCTACTATGCCAGTTGTTTTTCCTGTGGGATAGGCCTTGAGTGCGGGATAGGTGGCGGAAGTAATGAAGCCGTCATTCCAGGGATCCAGGATTTTTTCACAATAGGGATCAGTTACCCTGATTGAACCATCCACCAGGTACTGAAAAGCATATTCCGTACCCGGTGTGAGTCCGGTTATACGCAACCACCAATAATTCCCGTCAGGGGTTTTATTCATGGCATAACTGGTCTGCTCCGTCCAGTTATTGCCGGGAAATTCTCCAATAACAGATACCCTGTTTTTTCCGGGAGCATACAGCACCAGCGTAGCAGAAGTATTATCACCCCCATAATTGATGCCATCCCGCACGCCTGCCGGAAGCGGCGCAATGTTCGAACTTCCTGCAACAAAAAACCGAATCGTATCGCGCAGGGTAGTACCGCCATTTACAGCATGTGATACAATCTCCTGGTTACCGGGTTGTGCAACAACGGGCGTTGCTGCAATTGTCTGTGCAGCTGTGGCAGTTTGAATAACAGTTCCATTGAAATAGAGCGTGAAGTTGGCAGCAGCACTGGATTGTACCAACACGGGAACAGATTCGCCGATGGTTTTATTGATCGGCTCAACCGCCGGAGTAAAGGTGGGCTGCAAGGGTGGAGTGATGAAACGCTGTGCAAAAACAGCAGAGGAATAAACATTCAGGTACATGTCACTTCCGTCTATGTTGGCCTGCTTCAATGAACCATTGCCACTCCTGAAAAGTATAGCGATCTTCAAAATCGTTTCGCCCGCAGGAACACCATAATAAGCACGGATGTTGTTGATGTCATACCGCCAGCGGTTATTACCCAGCGAGACTGCCTGCAGCTCTGGTATTAATTTACCCCAAGGACTTTGGTTGCCCAATTTTACATACTTCCAATCCGTATTGCTGGTACTCAAATTGGTGATGACACCCGTGTGCACATACACATCACTTACAGGGGAATAATTGTTCAAACCCTTGTTGCCCTTGGTGGCATCGACTGTGATTGATACATTATCTGCATCTGTTGGGAAAGGTATATTGGTGCTCAGTAGTTGCGCAGTCAGGTTGACCGATGACAAAAAGAGCAAAATGGAAAGTAGTGAATACTTTTTCAGCATACCGGCAGACATCGTTTGAAGTACAAATATGTACAAAAAACACATTAGTTTTACGAAATTATTCCCCGAAAAAATTTTTTAGTTAGATTGGCCCGGAGAAATAACTCTTTTTTTACCATCCTCAAGGCACCTTGCAAATGACCATTTTTTCAATCTGCAGAAGCATATCATTGACAGCAGCAGCATGCGTTTTTTTACAGTTGCCATCATTGGCGCATATCAGCCGGTCAGAGCCCCTGACCTGGTTTACCGGCATGAAAAACCCCCGACTACAACTGATGGTGGAAGGGCCCGGCATTGGGTTGGCCCAACCTTCGCTGGTCTATCCCGGTGTGCGCATTGAAAAAGTGATCCCCGCCGACAGCAAGAATTATTTGTTCATCGACTTATACATTCAGCCGGGAACAAAAGCTGGAACGCTTCCCCTTGTCTTTCTCTATCCGCAGCAAAAAAGGGATACGTTGCGCTACCAACTGTTGTCACGACAGCGTGACCCGCGAGAACTGAAAGGGTTCCAATCCACCGATGTCGTTTATCTCATCATGCCCGATCGCTTTGCCAATGGAGACCCTTCCAATGATGTAGTGGCAGGTATGAAAGAGGCTTCGGTTCGCCGGGATCTTCCCGGCGGAAGACACGGTGGCGACTTACGTGGCATCATCAACCACCTGGATTATATCAAAGACATGGGATTCACCGCCATCTGGTGTACACCCTTGCTGGAAAACAACATGGCGACCTACTCCTACCATGGTTATTCCATCACCGACCACTATCGCATTGATCCCCGCTATGGAACAATGGAAGATTATCGCGAACTGGCCATGAAAGCAAGACAAAAGGGTATTAAACTCATCTTCGATGAAGTGTTGAATCACTGCGGCAGTGAACACCGCTGGATGAAAGACCTGCCAATGAAAAACTGGATCAACAAAGCAGATGCTTATCAAATAACTACCCACCGCAGAACCACCAACCAGGATCCATATGCTTCCAACTATGACAAGGACTTAATGACCCGTGGCTGGTTCGACAAGACCATGCCCGACATGAACAGTGAAAATCCATTGGTGGCCAATTACCTGATCCAGCGCAGCATCTGGTTCACAGAAACCTTGCAGCTGGGAGGAATCAGGCAAGACACTTATGGTTATAGCAACAAAGAATTTTTGCGCCAATGGAGTTGTCGCATGATGCAGGAATATCCCAACTTCAGTATGGTAGGAGAAGAATGGAGCTACAATCCGCTGATCGAATCTTACTGGCAACAGGGCAAGAAAAACAGTGATGGATATGTAAGCTGCCTGAATACCGTGATGGATTTCCCTTTACAACAATCCCTGATCAATGCTATACGGGAGCAGGAAATACCGTGGACTTCCACCGGACTTACCCGACTGTATGAGGCACTGGCGAATGATTTTGCCTATGCCAACCCCAATCAAATGCTGGTCTTCGGTGATAACCACGATATGGATCGGATCTTCACGCAACTGAATGAAGACACGGCACTTTTAAAAATGGCCATCACCTACCTGCTAACCATGCGTGGTATTCCGCAGTTCCTGTATGGAACTGAAATATTGGCTTCCAATTCCAAATACCCGAACGACCACGGACATATCCGCATCGACTTCCCCGGTGGCTGGGACCGTGACAGTGTGAATGCATTCACAGGCGAGGGACTTAGCACCACACAAAAAAACATACAGCAGTTCATGCGCCAAATGTTGCACTGGCGCCGACAGCATCCTGCCATCACCCAAGGTAAAACCCTGCACTTCGCTCCTTTTGACGGCATGTACATCTATTTCCGCTATGCCCCCGGAGATACGCTGATGGTGGTGATGAACCGCAACGAAAAAGAAATGATGCTCGATACGAGGCGCTTTTCGGAAATTATCTCGCAGGAAAATACTGTAGTACCCATCTTTGGCAAACAATCCATTCCGCTAAATAGTGCGCTGCACATAGCACCCAAAACAGCCATGGTATTTGAAATAAAACAGGGACGAAACAAAACAGGGAAAAGTTGAAAACATTAAAAGGAATTAAATATCCTAACAGGCATTAGTATTTTATCAGTTTTGCTTTACCTTGCGCTCGTTTAACGACCTGCCATGAAAATTTTACAAGACTCGTACACCGACGGATTTTTTGACGTCAGCGCCTCCCATGGATTTCTGCCCACTGCCCCCCCATTGGCAGTTCTTCCCGAACCCTACAGCCCTCTCCAGTATCTACTCGACAATATGCCG
>DAIMYK010000010.1:0-14888 GCA_036734525.1 Sediminibacterium sp.
GGCAACTCAGGTAGATAAACCATTAACCAATTGTAACTGATGGTCATATTTCTATCTTTATAAGGAGGCCAAAAATACATGAATATTGCCGGATGCCCACCTCGATGGGGAAAATCAAAGCGGAAGCCGGAAAATTCCCTTTCTATGGGTGCGGTCGCACGAAAAAGTGAATAACTGCAGGATTTTGGTGGATAGCAGGCATAATTCTGTGCATACAGCGTGTAAAAGCTGTGAGAGAAATATTGGCGAAAATAATTTCATCCCCCGCCGCGTTCGGTCTATATTCGCTGTCCGGTACCTGCGACTAACCGAACTGATTCGAAGATGTCCCGGTGCTTAACCCATTTATTGAAAGACTGAATAGAAGTGTGATGGATCTCTCTCCGATCAAAAAAGACAGAACTAGAAGAAAAGCGGGTGTTACAGATACTTCTCCGCTGATGTATGGCAAGGTTCCGCCGCAGGCAAGGGACCTGGAACAGGCAGTACTGGGTGCCATCATGTTGGAAAAAAGTGCCTATGACACGGTAACGGAAATTCTCAAGCCGGAATGTTTTTATACGGAAGCCAACCAGATCATCTTCCGTGCGATGCATGAACTGCAGCAAAAAAACATGCCCATCGACCTGCTGACAGTTGTGGATTAATTGAAAACGCATGAAGTGCTTTACCAGGTAGGCGGCGCTTACTACCTGACTCGGCTTACAAACTCAGTCGTATCCTCTGCCAATATTGAAACGCATGCCCGCATCATACTCGAAAAATTCATTCAACGGGAATTGATTCGTATCAGCGGTGAGATTATTGGTTCTGCCTATGAAGACAGTACCGATGTTTTCGACCTGCTCGATGAAAGTGAGGCGAAGATGTTTCACATCACCAACAATTACCTGAAGAAAAATTTTACAGAAATAGGTGATGCCATCGCTGAAACGCTGACGAGAATCGATATGCTGCGGACAAAGACGGAAGATATTTCCGGCGTCCCCAGTGGTTTCACCAAACTCGATAAGATCACATTCGGCTGGCAACCTACCGACCTGATCATCCTGGCAGCCCGCCCCTCAGTAGGTAAAACTGCTTTCGCACTCAATCTGGCCCGCAATGCAGCCCTGCACCCTACCCGCCCGGTTCCTGTAGGTTTCTTCTCTCTGGAGATGAGCGCTTCGCAACTGGTGATGCGTATTCTCAGTGCAGAAAGTGAGATCGATATGAAAAAAATTACGCGGGGTAAACTGGAGAATTATGAATACGAGCAATTGCTCACCCGCGGCATCAAGCGATTGGAATCAGCTCCGATTTTCATTGATGACACAGCTTCCCTCAATATTTTCGAGTTCAGAGCCAAAGCACGACGTTTGGTAAATAAAAATAAAGTTGGACTTATCATCATAGACTATTTGCAGTTGATGGCGGGGATGACTGATAGAAATACCAACCGCGAGCAGGAGATCAGTAGTATTTCCCGGAACCTGAAAGCACTCGCCAAAGAATTGAATATCCCCATCATTGCTTTGAGCCAGTTAAGTCGTGCCGTTGAAACCAGAAAGGAAAGCAAAACACCCCAACTTAGTGACCTGCGGGAATCGGGTGCGATTGAACAGGATGCTGACATGGTAATGTTCATCTACCGTCCCGAATACCACGACATCAAAACCAATGAATTGGGGGAAAGTACAGAAGGAATGGTACAAATCAGAATTGCCAAGCACAGGAATGGTGAGTTGGACCATGTTAATCTACGCGCTAACTTAGGCATACAAAAATTTGAAGATGACCCCAATGATATGAATAAGGGTGGAGGGAAATGGGGCTCTGTTGGAATACGGCCCCCCGGTAGTCCGATCGGGTCAGGTGGTGAAGAAGGTGCTAAACTTTTCGTGGAAAAAGGCAGCCGGATGAATGATTCAAATTTTGATGAAGGCATTGATGATGCCAGGCCATTTTAAGAAGTAGGCAACTATCCTTTGCTTAAGTATTATTTTTACAGGCATGACACTCCCGCTTTTTTATGAACCGGATCTATCGGAACATGCTGGCATACTTCAGTTAAGTGAAGACACAGCCCGTCATTGTCTTCAGGTACTTCGCATGCGGGAAGGCTCTTCCATTGAAATCACCAATGGTCGCGGACTTTCGGCTACAGGAACTATTTACTTGACAGGTAAAAAGTCCGCCCAGGCGACCTGTACTTCTTTTGAACAGCATAGAAGGCCTGTTGCTGATCTTACACTCTGCCTCTCACCACTGAAAAATCCGCAACGGTTGGAGTGGTTGTTGGAAAAAGCTACCGAGATAGGCATGCAAGGATTCGTGCCCGTTATTTGTCAAAGAACTGAACAAACAAAAATCAGAAAAGATAGGCTTCAGGGAATCCTGGTGGCAGCCATGCTGCAAAGCAGACAATATTTTTTGCCTGAACTTCACGATCCCATTCCTTTTCAAGAGTTAATGGCTTTGCCGGCACTCCCGCATCAGTGGATTGCCCATTGTGCCGAGGGTGAAAAAAATGCCCTGGCTACGTACAGGTTGCAGGGGAAAGGCAGGATACTCATAGGACCGGAAGGGGATTTTACTTCTGAAGAAATCAATACTGCTATCTCCCATCAATATCAGCCGGTGAGCCTCGGTGATACAAGGCTGAGAACTGAAACAGCCGGACTGGTAGCCGTAACTCTTTTATTACAATCTTCCACCATCAGAACATCCTGAATACCATGATGCGATTCAAATACCTTTTGCTGTTATTGGTCATCCCGTTATTTTTCAGTCAGTGCAACCTTTTTAGTGGTGATCGTTTACCCGTCGCACGAGACACAACCATAACTCCTTCCAGCTCCTTCAACAACTTATTTTTTGATAGCTCACAGATTGCCCACTTTTTGGCAAAGGAATCCCGCTACGCAGGTTTCATGGAACAATACATGGACTTTTACAGGGGCAGAAATTTTCAGTACGCATGGTTCGACTCATCCGGCCTGTCGGAACAAGCCCTGAACTTCATCAACCTGGAAAATAATTACATACAGGATATGGATGACAGCAGCCTCCATAACCCTCGCCTCAACCAATTGAAAGACTCTATAGTCAACAAGAAGAAACTAAGGGCTGATCTATTAAAAGAACGAATGACCGCAGCTGAACTGTTGATTACGGGACAATTCTTTTTGTATTCAGCAAAAACCTTTCAGGGCAGTGATCTCAACGCTGCAGAATTAGGTTGGTTCATCCCCAGAAAAAAAATAAATCTCACAGAAATGCTGGGCAATGCTGTTACCAACGGAGAACTTTACCCCCGGCAAAACAGTTTACAAAACCGGCAATATGCGCTGCTGCAACAAGAACTGGTCAAATACATAGCCCTGGCCCGACAAACTGAACCGGATACCATTGCAACAATAGCCAAACCCCTGCACCTGGGTGATTCCGGTCAAGTGATTCTGGCAATCAAACAACGCCTGAAATACCTGGGTGATTCTACACCGGGGGCAATACCTGATATTCATTTCGATAGCACCCTTTGGCTGGCCACGAAGAAATTTCAACAAAGAATGGGACTGACTCCCGATGGTAGTATTGGAAATAAAATGATCAGTGAATTGAATGTGCCCATAAAAAAAAGGATTCGGCAAATACTCATCAATCTGGAAAGAGTCAGATGGTTGCCGGCCGAAAATGATTCCAATTATATACTCGTCAATATTCCGGAATTTAAAATGCATGTGTATGATAGCTCTCGCTGGAATTATGATATGCGGGTGATTGTTGGAACCGCCGCCAATAGCTCAGCTATTTTCAGCGGGCAACTCAGGTATATTGTTTTCAGTCCCTACTGGAATGTTCCCGAAAGCATTGTAATCAAAGAAATCATGCCTGCCATGGCGAGGAATCCCAACTACCTGGCTAAAAATCACAAGGAAATTACCGGCTACAAGGGCAAGATCCCCATTATCCGACAGCAGCCGGGACCCTGGAATTCACTCGGACTGGGCAAATTCCTTTTTCCCAATAACTACAGCATTTATTTACATGATACGCCCAACCGTAATTTATTTCAACAATCGAACAGAAGTCTGAGCCACGGATGTATACGTATCGGAGAACCGAAAAAATTTGCTGCCTATTTGCTGAGAAATGATCGAAGCTGGACAGAAAAACGAATCGATTCGGCCATGCACCTAAAAAAAGAACAATGGGTTACGCTGCCAAAAGGTCTGCCTGTTTTACTGGTATATTTCACCGCCTGGGTTGACAGAGAGGGGCAATTGAATTTCAGGAAAGACATTTATGGACATGATGCCCGGATGGAAGCGAAACTCTTTGAGCGATAAGTGATATGCCGCCCACAGGATTTAGTACTTTTGCAAAAAGTTTCCCGAACCCGCATGCAGTTAGTAGAAGTTAATAATTCATCCACCGCCCGGGAATTCCTGCGTTTCAACCGATGGATCAATCGGGAAAATCCTTATTATGTATCACCCATCGATCAGGAAGTGAATGATGTTTTTGACCCCAACAAAAATTCCTCTTTCCGGTTAGGTGAATGTTGCCGGTGGCTGCTGGTAAACGAGCAAGGCCAAACCTGCGGAAGAATTGCTGCCTTTACCAATAAAAAATATAAAACCCGTGGAACTGATTTCCCCATCGGAGGCATCGGTTTCTTTGATTGTATCAATGACCAGGAAGCCGCCAATCAACTCTTCCTTACTGCCCAGCATTGGCTGAAAGAGAAGGGAATGGTCGGTATGGATGGCCCTATCAATTTTGGTGAAAGAGATAAGTGGTGGGGATTGCTGGTAGAAGGGTTCGACAAAGAGCCCATGTATGGTATGGCATTCAACCCTCCTTATTATGCTTCCCTTTTTGAAAACTTCGGTTTCAAAAACTACTACAATCAGTACTATTACGCCATGTATGTGCGCGACCCCTTGCCACTTCGATTCGCAGAAAGACACGATCGCTTCAGGGAAAAACCGGAATACAGTGCCAGACAAATTGAATTGAACAAGCTGGAAAAATATGCCTCTGACTTCGTAACCATTTACAATGCTGCCTGGGCACAGCATGGTGAAGTAAAAGAAATTACGCTGGAACAGGTAATCAAGATGTTTGGAAAAATGAAACCCATCATGGATCCAAGGGTCATCTGGTTTGCTTACTACAAGGAGCAACCCATTGCCATGTTCGTTAATATCCCCGACCTGAACCAGTATTTCAAATACTTTAAGGGGAAATTGGGCTGGACAGAAAAATTACGTCTGCTTTGGATGAAGTGGAGAGGTACCAATAAAAAACTTATCGGACTTGTTTTCGGTGTAGTTCCCAAGTTCCAATCGCTGGGAATAGATAGCTATCTCATTTATGAATGTGCGCTGGCACTTAGAACCCATAACTGGTATGATGAATATGAAATGGGCTGGGCCGGGGAATGGAACCCTAAAATGGTGAATATTTACAAAAGTCTGGGAGCCAGTCAATGCCGGCGATTGATCACCTATCGTTACTGGTTCGACCCGAATCACCCTTTTGAGCGCCATCCCGTGATGGAATACAAATAAGCGACTTCCCAAAAAGGTTGCCTGCTCTTTTTGTGCAATTTTTTGTGTACAAATCGCTGCCCAATATTGAGCCGCAGTTCTCATCCAGTCCGTATATTGCAACCCTGATATGGAGAATTTCATCGTTTCAGCCCGTAAGTACCGTCCGCAGAATTTTTCAACAGTAGTGGGGCAGTCACACATCACTACTACCCTGAAAAATGCCATCCGCCAACAACAACTGGCGCATGCATTTTTGTTTTGTGGTCCCCGCGGTGTAGGAAAAACAACTTGTGCCCGCATACTGGCAAAGACCATCAACTGCAGTAACCCGACAGCCGAAGGAGAGGCCTGTAATACCTGTAACAGTTGTGTTAGTTTCGAAGCAGGCACTTCCCTCAATATTTATGAACTGGATGCGGCAAGCAATAACTCTGTTGATGATATACGTGAGCTGGTAGAACAGATTCGTTTTGCCCCACAAGCAGGAAAGTACAGGGTGTACATCATCGACGAGGTTCACATGCTCAGTGCAAGTGCCTTCAATGCATTTCTAAAAACCCTGGAGGAGCCACCGGCGCATGCCATCTTCATCCTCGCCACCACGGAAAAACACAAGATCTTACCCACCATATTGAGTCGCTGCCAGATCTTTGATTTCAAGCGCATCACGCAAGCTGATACGGTTGCTCACCTGGAAGAAATTGCCGAAAAAGAACACATCAAAGCTGAAAAAGCAGCCCTGCAACTAATCGCTCAAAAAAGTGAAGGTTGTATGCGCGATTCCCTGAGCATCTTAGATAAGATGGTAAGCTTTACCGGCGGGGAAGTTAGCTATCAACACACCCTGGAGCACCTCAACATCCTGGATGAAGATTATTATTTCCAATTTCATGAACTCCTGATGCAGGAGAATCTGTCCGGTGTATTGCTGCTATATGATGAGATTCACAGGAAAGGATTTGAAGCAGATATGGTATTGAATGGCTTTGCCTCCTTTTACAGAAACTTACTGGTCAGCAAAGATCCCTCCACCGCAGCCATACTCGATGTAATGGAAGGCATGCAGGAAAAATTCAGTGCTGTGGCTGCCAAGACCGATAGTTCCTTTATTCTGAGTGCCCTCAACATCATCAGCACCGCAGAAATTGAAATCAGACAGTCGCGCAATAAAAGACTTCATATAGAGCTGGCTCTGATCAAACTGAATTTTTTACACCAGGCCATTGAATTAAGTACCGACCAGCAACAGGTAATTAAAAAAAAACGACTTGACGGACCGGTCCTGATTAAAAAAAGAGCAATCCAATCGCTTAGTCCGGTACCCGACAACCCGGTCCCTGCATCTGCCCCTGCCAATTCAACGCCTGCAGTTGTCTCTTCAGCGGAAAGAACACCTGCAAAAGTAACAATAGCCAGCCCGCAACCTGCAGCCCGGCAATCATCCGTTCCTGCTTCGACTACCCTTTCCACAGAAAAGGTTCCTGCAGCAAGCCGAAGCACACTGGCAACAGGCGATAAAAAGAATTTATTGTCCGCTTTGCGGGAAAAATATGGCAGCGAATACAACATTGAAGAAGTAAAAGAGGCACAGGTACTTACACCGGAAAAACTTACTGCCTGTTGGGAACAGTATGCCGCAATGCTGGAAGGTGAAAAAAAACATTCTGCTGCTGCCGCATTCAAAACCGCGCGCATTCAAATTGAAAATGATATCAAAGCACTGATCACAGTTTACTCTGTGACTTCTCAAAAATTCATTGAGGCGGAAAGAATGAAAGTGCTGGATTTTTTACACCAACAATTCAACAATCGTTCCATCCATTTTGAAATCATGGTGGAAGCAGGTGAAAGGGAGGAAATACCGGCACATCTGCGCATGAATACCAAACAAAAGTTTGAGTTCATGACGGAAAGATATCCGCTGGTAAAAAAATTGAAAGACAGGCTGAATCTCGAGTTAGATTAATTGATTTGTTCAGCCAATGCGTTTGACCAACCGGTAGCCATTCTTCAGCAACCACTGATTAACTTTTTCACGTTGGTCGCCCTGCACGATAACTTCCCCGTCTTTTGCACTACCCCCTGTTCCACAGTGATTGCGCAATTGTTTTCCTAACGCCTGCAAATCGGCATCATTACCCATAAACCCGGTTACCAGCGTTACTACTTTTCCTGCCCGCTGTTTTTTATCCAGAAGTATACGCAATGGTTGCTCTGCGGGAGGTAAGGTTTCAACAATGGCCTCTTCTTCAGCAGGCCGAAAGTTCGGATCTGTACTATAAACAATTCCTTGTAAGGAGGATGGTTTTTTTTTCATGTTATGCCTTTAAGAAATAACTGCTTTCAAACTAAGGTCAAGACTGGTAGCCTGATGGATCAAGCCACCGACACTGATGAAATCGACACCTGCTTGCGCATAGGAAAGAATGTTGTCTTTTCTCATTCCTCCGCTTGCCTCCGTTTCAAACCTGCCGGCAATCAACCGAACAGCATCCCGAACAGCTTCAGGAGAAAAATTATCTAGCATGATTCGCAATACTTTCCCCTCCCCCACCCGACAGATTTCCTCAACCTGTGCAAGATCTCTGGCTTCGATCTCTATGGCGAGTGAGAGACCCCTGGATTGAACATAAGAATGGGCCGCCTGGATGGCAGGAGCAATACCACCGCAGAAATCAATGTGATTGTCCTTGAGCATAATCATATCATACAAACCAAAACGATGGTTGTAACCACCTCCAATGCGCACGGCCTCCTTCTCGAGTAATCTAAAATTGGGGGTTGTTTTACGGGTATCCAATAGCCGTGTTGGAAGACCTTTCAATATATCAACATAACTTTTGGTGAGTGTAGCAATACCACTCATGCGCTGCATACAATTCAGTACAAGCCGCTCACATGTGAGCAGGGTTTGCATATCGGCTTCAACTTCAAATGCCAGATCACCCGACTTCATGGGTTGACTATCGTGCATCATGGCAACAAATCGCGTTTCGGGCTCCCGTAAACGAAAAATAGCTTCAGCCACATGCATACCTGCCAGTATTCCATCTTGCTTCACCTTCAAAACTGCCTTCCCTTTTTTTCCGGCAGGGATACAACTCAGGGTGCTGTGATCACCACTGCCTTCATCTTCCTCAAGTGCCCGAGTGAGCAACAGGTGCAATTGCTTTTCATAAGAAGCATCCATGCTGTAAGAATAAATGAGTAAAAAGATGAACCCCGGGTCGTCAGTTTATCCTGACGGTTATGATATAATGTTTGCCCCTGATTAACCGCAACATGAATGTTGCGCTAAACCCTTTGCCATCATTCAGCAAACGGCCGGTCATGTACATGGTATTTCCGATTTCACGGTCGGATACTTTTTCAAACCCACGGATATTGTTCTCAGCAAAAAAATTCCGCAATGCGATTTCTGCCTGATTTTTTCCGACATTCTTGATTTCATCTTTCTCCGGAAACTTCAGATCCACCATAGCATCAAAATGTTCAGCTACCTGCTGAGCATTCCCGGACTTTAGGGCTGTTAGCAGTTCCCCCACATCCTGCTGCGCCGGCAATACATTGCTGACAGCAAGCAAAAGAAAAAGCATCATCCACTTCATAAACAATATTTTTGCTCCTCTATACCAATAACATGCCAAAAGTACCATTCTGGCGCTATTTCACAAAAGATATGCAAACCGCTCCCTGCTAAATTTGTAAATTTGTAGATGAATAAAAAGGTCGTTTTAATTATTATGGATGGATGGGGTTTGGGTAAAGTGCCCGCGGCAGACGCCATCCGGCAGGCCAACGTGCCCTTTGTCAGCTCCTTATATGAAAAATACCCTCATGCAACCCTCACTACCTGCGGGGAAGCGGTTGGGTTGCCGGATGGACAAATGGGTAACAGCGAAGTAGGACACCTAAATATAGGTGCAGGCAGAATAGTTTACCAGGAATTACAGCGCATCCACGTAGCCATCCGGGATGGTAGTTTCTATACCAATCCCGTCCTATTACAGACCCTGACCACTGCGCGCACCGGGAATAAGGCGCTTCACCTGATGGGACTATTGGGTGATGGTGGTGTACATGCCCATACCGACCACCTGAAAGCTATCTGTGATTTGTGCAAAAAACAAGGTCTTGAACGTGTATATCTGCACCTGTTCACCGATGGTAGAGATACCGATCCGAAAAGTGGTCAGACATTTTTGACCGACCTGGAACAATTCCTGCAACATTCAACCGGCCAAATCGCAACCATCAGCGGGCGTTATTATGCCATGGACAGAGACAAAAGATGGGAACGGGTACAACTTGCCTATAACTGCCTCGTTAAGGGCGAGGGCCAACAAGCACCCAATGCCCTGGCTGCTATCCAAAATGCCTATGCCGCAGGCACAACAGATGAATTCATTCTTCCAACTGTTATTACAGACAAATCGGGATCACCCATTGCAACAATCCAGGATGGCGATGCAGTAATCTGCTTTAATTTCAGAACCGACCGATGCCGGGAAATTACAAGTGTACTAACACAAAAAGATTATCCGGATTTCGGAATGAAAAAGCTGTCGCTCCTGTACACAACGATGCCCCAATATGACCAAACCTTCCAACATGTGGGTGTGATATTTGAAAATGATAACCTCAACAATACACTCGGAGAAGTGCTGGCTTCCCATGGCAAAAAACAAATCAGAATTGCTGAAACAGAAAAGTACCCGCACGTTACTTTTTTCTTCAATGGGGGAAGAGAAGACCCATTCCCGGGAGAAAGTCGAATCATGGTCGCTTCCCCAAAGGTTGCTACTTACGACTTGCAACCGGAAATGAGTGCTGTTGAAATCACTGATCAACTGATACCTGAAATTGAAAAAGGCAGTGCTGATTTCATTTGCCTGAACTATGCGAATGCTGATATGGTTGGACATACTGGTGTTTTTCAGGCAGCCATACGGGCTGTAGAAACAGTGGATGCCTGCGTGAAAAGAGTCGTAACCGCTGCCCTGCAAAATGAATATACCATCCTGGTTACTGCCGATCATGGCAATGCAGACTTTATGATCAATGAAGACGGATCTCCCAATACGGCACATACCTTAAATCCTGTGCCATTGATCTTTGTTGACAATAATTATCAGGGGCATTTAAGTTCCGGTAAATTAGGCGATCTGGCACCTACCATTTTACATTGGATGGGGCTCCCACTTCCGGCAGAGATGACAGGAAATTGCCTGATAAATGAATAGCATTAATAATTTCTTATTACATTACAGTTAATAACTGTTGTAATCAAATTATATATGATGAAAAAGATTTTATTGTTGCTGTTAGCTGCATTCCTGGTTATTCAGGCCTTCAGACCTGCCAAAAACAATTCAGGTGACAAAAGTAAAGACATCGCACTGAGCTATCCTGTACCCGACAGCGTAGCAGCAATCTTCGACAAGGCATGCAATGACTGCCATTCCAATAATACCCGTTATCCGATCTATGCGGAAATTCAACCGGTTGCCTGGTGGCTCAATGACCACATTCAGGATGGCAAGAAACATTTTAACCTCAATGAATTCGGGGGGTATCGTATTGCAAAACAGTACCATAAGCTCGAAGAATGCATCGAGCAGGTGAAAGAAGGAGAAATGCCACTGGAGTCTTATACCGTTTTGCACAAAGAAGCAAGACTCACTGATGCTGAAAGACAAACATTGATTAACTGGAGTGAAGCGGTTCGCGATAGTATGAAGAGAAAATATCCGGCAGATAGTCTCATCATGAAGAAGAAAAAATAATTTGCCGTAATGCTTCTTGTATATGTCCATAATTCAGGCCAAGTATCTCATCTCATCTGCAAAAGTTGACCAATGTCCGAAACCGGACAGACCTGAATATGCTTTTATTGGAAGAAGTAACGTGGGCAAATCTTCGTTGATCAATCTGTTGACGGGTCAAAAAAACCTGGCAAAGACCTCAGCCACACCAGGGAAAACCCAACTCATCAATCACTTTGAAATTATAGGTACACGTGCCGATGACAAAAAGAAGAAGTCGAACTGGTACCTTGTTGACCTTCCGGGATATGGTTATGCACGTACTGCAAAAACAGAAAGAGAACGGTGGGAAAAAATGATCGCCGGTTATTTACAGAAACGAAAAAACCTGACTGAAGTTTTCGTACTTATCGACAGCCGTCATTCTCCACAAAAAATTGACCGGGAGTTCCTCAATCAACTGGACCATTGGGGGGTTCCCTTTTCCATGGTGTTCACCAAATCAGATAAATCAAAGCCGGGTGCCGTTACCAGGCACATCAAAGAGTGGGAAGAAGAACTTAGAAAAGACTGGCAGTTTCTCCCCCGATTTTTTCTTACCAGTGCAGTGAAACACGAAGGAAAAGAGGAACTGCTTCAATATCTCGAAGACAAGAATGGTCAGTGGGAAGAGACTAAATAAATAATTCCCGGTTTCTAATTCACCATTTTATCGGCACAACAGCTACTGGCAAATGCTTCCGGCTTCGCTTTAAAAGCAAATCCCATCCCTAAGATATAGCCCATCGCCTCTCTTAAGGCATCATTGCTCTTGAATTGCGGGTTAGTATTGATATCTGCATGCACTTCAAGGTCTACGCCAAATTCAATGAATGTATCACACAAGGCATAAGCCACTTCTATGCTCTTGGCAACTTCCAGTAACATACGTTCTTTAATATGGTAATGCTGCCGAACCTTTTCATTGTGGATGTACATGAAACCACCGGCATGTTCCCTTAAAAAAACGATGACCGTTGCGAATTCTGTGATATCTCCTTTTACCTGACTGTCTGTTCCGATACAAACCTTCAGTTTTACACCATTCTCAACCTCTTGTTGGATGGTTTCCCGAACCGCATCCTGGATGGGTTGGGCGATCGATTCACCATTGAACTTCCTCCAGCGCATGATAGATGTTTTCTGTAATTTACTGAATTGAAGAGGCCTCCTTCCCCCCACATTGCAGATATTTGTTCACAATCAGGGGAAAACCCCGGCTCTATATCCTTCCCAATAAAAAAAACAACGAATTCCCCCCATTATATCACCTATGCAGCTGGTAAACGCTCCTGCGCCTCAAATAAACTGTTATGAAATTATTACTACAATATCTGAAACCTTATCGCTGGCTGGTTCTATTGGCATTGCTATTGGCTGCGATCAACCAGTCATTTTCCATGCTAGACCCTTATTTCTTCGGTAAATTACTGGATCTATATGCCTTCCACCCATTTGAAAAGGGCTATTTTGATGCAAATAAAAAATTCATTGTCACCGGAACCAGAACACAATCTGAATTTATCTGAGGTGTTTTGGGTGTATTGTGGATCTTGATCAGTGTTGCCATGATTTCCAGAATTGCGAAGGCATTTCAGGACTATTTCAGCAATGTTATCGTACAGAAGTTTGGAGCCAGAATTTTTACTGATGGACTGAAACATTCCATGGAATTGCCCTATCAGGAATTTGAAGATCAGCGAAGTGGTGAAACATTATCAATCCTCACAAAAGTGAGGGCCGATACTGAAAAGTTCATCATCTCTTTCATCAATGTATTATTTGGTATTCTGGTGGGGATCGTCTTCATATCCATTTATTCATTCCGATTGCACTGGTCTATCATGCCAATTTATACATTGGGAATCATCTGCCTCTCTGTACTGACCAGCCTACTGAGTAAGAAAATAAAACTAATTCAGAAAAACATTGTCAAGGAAACAACCATGCTCGCCGGCAGCACTACTGAAAGTCTGAGAAACATAGAACTCGTCAAGAGTTTGGGTTTGACTGATCAGGAGATTACCCGACTGAACAAGAATACCTATAAGATATTGGGACTAGAACTGAGAAAAGTGAAAAGCATCCGATCACTCAGTTTCATACAGGGAACATTTGTAAACTTCCTGCGTCAGGTTATTATGTTCACACTACTTTGGTTGGTATTCAATGGGAAGCTCACGGCTGGAGAAGTAATGACCCTTACCTTTTATTCCTTTTTTATTTTTGGTCCATTACAAGAAATAGGAAATATTATTCTTGCCTACCGGGAAGCAGAAGCATCACTGAATAACTTTCATAACCTGATGCAAAAGCCGGCTGAGTCCAAACCCATTCACCCCAGTAAAGTAGGAAATATAGAGCATCTCAGCTTTAGCAATATTTCTTTCAAACATCAGTCCGCCCTTTATCCGGCACTGGAGAATGTCAGCTTTTCCGTATCCAGAGGAGAGACGATAGCATTTGTCGGTCCCAGCGGTGCCGGTAAAAGTACATTGATGAAATTGCTGGTCGGACTGTACCATACACAACAGGGAAATATTCAATTTAACCACATCAACAGTGAAGAAATCTTATTTGACGAATTAAGAAGTCAGATAGGATTTGTTACCCAAGACACCCAGCTTTTTGCAGGCACCATACGGGAAAATCTGCTATTTGTTTGCCCAACGGCCTCGGAGGAGCAGCTACAGGAAGCCTTGCAGAAGGCGAGTTGTACAAAATTGCTGGCGCGCGCAGAGAAAGGAATAGATACAGTGATTGGAGAAGGCGGTCTAAAGTTAAGTGGGGGTGAAAAGCAAAGACTATCCATTGCCAGGGCCCTGATTCGCCAACCACACTTGCTGATCTTTGATGAAGCGACCTCCGCACTGGATAGCATCACAGAAGATGAAATCACAAATACCATTCGTGCAATCTCTGCTGAGAAGCGCCAGATAACTGTCATGATTGCACATAGGCTAAGTACCATCATGCATGCAGACAGGATTTATGTATTAGAGAAAGGTCAAATCATAGAAACCGGAACTCACGCTGAATTACTCACAGAAAAAGGTTTGTACTACGCAATGTGGAGACAACAAATAGGTGAGAGAAAATTGACACTCCTGGCGTAAAAGATATTTATTCTTTACAAGAATTTTAATTGCCGGTCGATTCTTTTCCTTCAAGTTTATTCTTAAGATACTCCAATACGGAGGGATCTTCTAGTCCCTCCATATCACTCAATTCGAGTTCAATGGCACGGGTACTCAGCCTTATCTCGAGTAGAGATAATAGCAATGAGCCGGCGAATAATAGTAAGCTTATGCCAAAAGTTATCTGAGCCAGCATATCATGGTTACGATAGATCAGGAACATACAAAATATACACATCAAAAAACTCATAACCCCCAATGTTTGCATGTGCTTTACAAGTTTCAACCGATATCTTAGATTCTTGATCTGTCCCCAAATGACCTGTTTCTGATCATGAGCAGGATATTTATCGTGCAACTTTCTACCCCGGCTGGATAAGGCAAGGAAACGATTGGTATAAGCGAGC
>DAIMYK010000011.1:0-14565 GCA_036734525.1 Sediminibacterium sp.
AATTTGGGGCTGCGCAGTTTTGGTATTGTATTGGGGGCGGCTGCACTGTCATCAGTGAGCGGGGCTGCCTATACTTCCATTTCTTTCCTCAAAACTTTTCACCCTTTCATTGCCAGACACGAACGAGGTTTCATTTCTGTGTTCATAGTATTGTCAACGCTGTTTTTCATCGCAGTGGGGAAGCCGGCTCAACTTCTTTTGCTGGCCGGAATGATCAACGGGCTGATTCTGCCGATTGCATTGGGAACCTTACTCATTGCAGGTAACAAGCCATCACTCATGAAAGAGTACCGTCATCCTATCTGGATGCAATTGGCGGGCTGGATAGTCGTACTTGTAATGGGATGGATGGGTATGGGTGCTGTTCATGAATGGTTAAACGGAACCCTTTTCAAGTGAGTCTTTCAATGCCAGGTAATTTTGTGTGGCATCTACGCTTGGGAGTGAAATTTTTTTGATGAAGGCAGCGGCATCGGGCCGGAAATTTTCCAGACTTCCCAGATAATATTTGTCATAATACTTCAGCAGTATCCGAAAACATCCCGGAACATCTTCATCCAACATCGACTGAACCGCTGTTTTGGTTTCCAGTCCTCCCAGTCTTTTGCGAATGCGCAGAATGGTAGCGATCATTTGTTCTTTCGGATGATTTCCATAATCTTTTAGAATTTGTTGCAAGCGTTCTTCAAAAGGAATATCGAGGAAATAGAGCGGACTATTCCGCATCTGCTGAAACAGGGCACCGGGGATGTTGACGTTGCCTATTCGCTGGCTCTCATCTTCTAACCATATTGTTGAAGGAAGCTCCGGCAGTTGAAGCAGTGCAGCTAATTTTTCCCCCAGCAGGTTTTCAAACATTTCCTGTGAAGGTTGCGGTGGCATTCCCAGGTTACCAAAGGCTGAACCCCGGTGAGCTGCCAGACCTTCCAGATCAATAGCATGCTCTCCTTGCCGAATAAGGTGCTGAATCAATAAAGTTTTTCCGCTACCGGTACATCCTCCGATCATTCGAAAGGGGAAGGGTTGAGTGAAGATCTGGTGTACCTTGTTCCTGTAAGCCTTATAACCGCCAATGAGGGTGTGTACTTCAAAACCATAGAGATCCAGTAACCAGGCAATTCCGGCACTGCGCATTCCACCCCGCCAACAATGAATCAATAATTTAGGCCGATCGGTCTGTTCAGTCTGTTGTTTCTTCTTCCTTTTGATATGGTCGCTAACAATCTGCTCAGCTTCCTCTACCATCTTGACCATTTTGGGACCAAAAAATTGAAGGCCCAATTTAATGGCAATCTCTCTGCTTTGTTGTTTATAGGCCGTGCCCACTATTTTTCTTTCCTCATCAGAGAAAAGAGGAAAGGAAATGGCACCCGGTATGTGACCCTGCTGAAATTCTGCCGGACTTCTAACATCCAGCACGGGATGTCGCCCGGCTAAATCCATGAATGTTTCAATATTCTCTTTTTGAATTGCCATGACTACAAAAGTAAGCGGAGATTTCTGTATCTTGACTTCGTGAAACGTTTATTGGTAATCCGCCATGCCAAAACACATCCGGCACTGGCAGGACAAAAAGATTTTGACAGAACGCTGAATGACAGAGGTCAGCAGGATGCCCCCAAAATGGCTCAGCGTTTGATTGACAGGGGCATTGAGATCGATGGATTTTATAGTAGTCCGGCCAGTCGTGCATTGGCTACCGCTACTTATTTCGCTGCAGCTTTCCATCGTTCCCCGTCTGACATTCAAACAATACCTTCACTTTATCATCCTCATCCTTCAGATATTTTCCAAAAAATCAGTCAGTTTTCCGATCAGGTGAATACTGCAGCTATTTTTTCGCACAATCCCGGACTCACAGATTTTGTGAATCAGTTGAGTGATATCAGAATTGATCACATGCCTACCTGTGGCATATTTGCTGTTGCCAGTGATATTCGACGCTGGTCTGAATTTGCACAAGCCACCCGCTATTTTTTCTTTTTTGATCAGCCCAAGGAAGGGGGTCTTTTTTTATAATTTGTCAGGAATACTCCTCCGATGATAAGCAGTGCCGCCAGGATGCGTTGAAGGGTTAGTTCTTCCCCAAAGAACAGGCAGGCAATGAGTGTAGCAAAGATGGGTTGGGTATAAATATAACTGCCGGTAGCAGCTGCGCCGAGTTGTGAAATTCCATAAATATTGAACAGGTAAGCGAGAAATGTGGCACCGATGGTTACGAACAAAAGTGCTGCCCAGGCATTGGCAGGCCAGCTTTGAAATTGGATGGAGAGCAAGTCGGGCGTACCCAGTGGAAGTATGATAATGGAGCCCAGCAAAAACAGCCAGCGTAATATATCGGTTCCCTGGTATTGGCTCATGAGTGGTTTGATGAGCACCAGGTAGAAGGAATAAGAGATCGCATTCAGTAAAACCATGACATCACCTATTAAGCTATCCGGTGAATGATTGCCCGACCCTTTGAGTAGAATGAGCATACCCGCACCGGTTAATCCGAATAGAAGGCCGAGGGCTTTCAAAAGGGTGAAGCGCTCCCTGAGTAACCAGGCTGCTATGCCCGTGATGAAAAGTGGTGTGGCCAGTGAAAGCAAAGAACTGTGAATGGGTGAAGTCATCGAGACTCCTTTGATGAAAAACAATTGATTGATGACTATGCCGGTGAGTGAGCAGAGTGCCAGCAATGGCCAATCTTTTTTTGCCGGCCAGGCCCTTCCTCCTGAAATACCAAAGCTTAGGGTGAAAAAGAGGATAGCAACAATTACACGTGCAGCGTTCAATGCAAATGCAGGCATGAACCCCGGAGTAATGATTTTTACGATTGAATAGCTGGCTCCAAATATCAGGTTAGCACCGATTACTGCCAGGTGTGCCCGTACGTTTTTCTTCATTGCGGCAAAGCTACATCAGGATAGGTCAATTTTTGGATTTGTGACAAACACAGCTGTTGGTTAAAGGCTAGGGTGGGTGGAAGGGAAAAATTAAACTGACGGGCAGCTGAGATGGCATTGTTGAAGTTGAACTTTTTCTGCTCTATGCTGAAAGCCCAATGCTGTTTCTGAAGATGCTGTGCCAGGTAGATCTGTTCAGTTTGTCCGGGTGTTGGAATCAGGATGGCTTTTTTCTGAAGGTGTAATAATTCCATCACTGTTGTATAGCCACTTCGGCTGATGATCCATTCCGATGAGAGCAATGCATGCTGTAATTCTTCACCTGAGAGGTGATTTTTACAGGTAATGTTGGCGGGGAAATCAGGGGTTCCTTGTTCCCCGGGTAAGCCCCGAATAAAAAGTACTTTTTCTTTTACCTGTTGTAATTCCCCGATCAATTTTTGTTCCAGCAAGGTTCTTTGAGGTTCGGGGCCGGACAATACAACACAATATGTAAAGAGGGATGGTGTTTTCACCGGTTCAAACCTGCTTAAACAGCCGATATAATTCACCGGCTTTGTAGGCATTTTTTGTGGATGTGACAATATTCCGGCTGCATGGGGCGGTTCGGCAGAGTCAGGAACCCAAATCTCACTGAAGCGGTTCAGCAATCGATAATTGATACGTTGTAACCAGTTTTGAACAATGTTATAAGGGGTAAGGATTGTAAGTTGATGGGTTAGAATGATACAGGGAATGCTGGGATGAAAGAGTCCGTATCGGTTATCTGATATTACCAGGTCAATGGCATGTTTTTCCAGTTGTTCTTTCAGCCAAATATTTTCCCGGCGTATGGCTCGGAATATTTTAGGTAGTTGTGCAGCCAGTTGGAAGGGCAACTGCCAGCCTTTCTTGCTGTAGCTAACGCGGTAGCCGCGAAGGGGTAGAATGGTTAACTGAGGAAATTCCTGGCCGAGCAATAAGGCCTGTTTCCCTTCGGCAGCCAGCATAACTTCATGTTCGGCTTTAATGTGGGAATTGTATATGGGAATAATGCGGTTATCATGGCCCAGTCCCCTTTCGAGGTGTGCCACCAGTATTTTTATGTTTTGTCTAACGTAGTTCAAGGGCCGGTAAAGCTTTTTTTGTTGCGATTACACTAATTTAGCGGAACTGTATGAAGACTCGAATCAACCAATGTATCGTTTTTTTGTTACTGATATCGGTAATGGCAGGGTCTTGCAGTATGCAAAGAAAGAGCCATGGTGCCAAATTTTGTGGTTGTCCGAATTTAAAATGAGCTGAGAGCATATGGATTTTCCTCGTCGCGACCTCGTCATGTTGTCCCGCCCCTCTTTAACCAGGAAAGAGGATTATGAGCAGGAAGTGCGATTATTGCATCAATTGCTGCAACATGCAGAACGCTGGGAGTCATTTTGTGCTGTGCACGAAATCATTGACATCAATCGGTACAAGATCATTCGCAAGCCCTGGCAGATCCAGCAGATACTGCAGGAAAAGCCTATCAAGCCCTTTGTTTTTTTGATCAATAAAAATTGATCAAACCGCTGCCTGTTATTGCAGCGGTTTGTATTCTTTGAACCATTTCACCGGTACGCTTTCCACAAGATTTTGGTAATTCTTCCAGGGGCCTTCGAAAAAGTTATTGGCCCGCTGTACTACATTGTTCACAGCATTGGCAGCATCCTGCATCAATCTTTTTTCCTGAGCTCCCGGGATAGCATTTTTTCCCATGACGGTCATGCGTGCCTCACCCAATAAAGAATTGACAGTTGTTTGTGGCACATTGCCATAGCCCTGCTTTTCCTGTGGTTTGCCACTGAGTGCTTCGCGCATAGCTTTGATGCTGTCTTGCATGGCTTTGGTTACCTTTTTCAATGTGTCGGTTTTGGCCGGCTCCATGTCTTTATAGCTCGCTTCAACTTTCTTGATGATGTCATCTGCCTCACCGATTCTATCAACCAGATCGACGAGTTTCAGGGTGGACTGATCTAACTCTTTGTTTGCTTCCCGGATGGCTTTACGTACGGCTGGATCCAGTGGTGCTTTGGGATCATCCTGTACGGTAATCATACAGCTGTCTGCAATTCCCTTGCCTAAAGAAATCACTACTTTATAGGTGCCCGGGTCAACAGGTAATCCGCCGGGTTCATCATTGGAACTTCTTCCGCCCATGCGGCCACCGCCACCTCGTCCACCCATTGCGGGCTGACGAATACCCTTTCCTTCCATGCCCCAGTAAAACCGGTGGAAGCCTCTGTCTGCTGTTGCTTGCAGGGTTCTAACCTGTTGTTGATTGGCATCATAAATTCTGACTTGAGCCGTATCGGGCAATTTATTTTTACCGGTATCTCTTCCTGCCTTGTTGACGAAGAAACTAATAGGTGCACCGGTTCTTCTGTTTTCTCCTTCATAGGTTCCCCAGGTACTATATTCTATGCCGGAGGCATTTTTTATGTTGGCCTGATAAGAAGTAGGTGGTTGGAAAGCAGTGAGTGGTGAGTTGGGTAATTGACCTTTATTGGCTGCCAGTTTTCTGAGCGGACGGATGTCATCGAGAATCCATATGGCGCGACCAAAAGTGGCGATGACCAGATCAGCTTCCCTTTCCTGGATATCCAGATCATAGGTAGATACAGAGGGGTAACCAGTTTTAAATTGCTGAAACTGGTTGCCATTGTCCATGCTCACCCAAAGTCCTTGTTCTGTTCCTACAAAAATCAGGTTGGGTTCAACGGGGTCCTGGATCATGCAGAGTACATATCCTGTCAATTTTTTTTCATCGGCCATTCTGGTCCATGTTTTCCCAAAGTCATTGGTACGGAACAACAGTACAGCATTGCTTCCTCTGCGGTAGTCGTTGGCTACAACAAAGGCTTCCCCTGCTATGTGACGGGAAGCTCTGATTTGCGGAATCCAGGCACCTTGCGGGAGACCCGGTATTTTATTTCTGAAGCTGGTCCATGTTTTTCCACCATCGGTGGTAAGTTGAACGATACCGTCATCTGTTCCTACCCAGATCACATCTTTTTGAATGGGTGAGGGTGCGATGGTGAGAATGGTGCAATAGTTTTCTGCGCCCGTGATATCGATGGAAAGACCTCCATTGTTGCTTTGATCGATTTTAGCACTATCGTTGGTAGTCAGGTCAGGTGAAATAACCTCCCAGGAAGCGCCTCTATCTGAACTCTTATTCAGGAACTGGCTTCCATAATAAATGGTACCCTTGTCAAAAGGGTCTTGTGCGAAGGCAGCATTCCAGTTGAAACGATGGCGGGTAGAAAGATTCGGGCGGGGTGGACGGATGCTCCAGTCCTCGCCTGTTGCAATATTGTATCTGCTCAATGCACCGCCCTGGCTCATCGAGTACACCCAATTAGGATTGGCGGGATCTGCCGATACATCGAAGCCATCGCCTCCACCCACACCTTGCCAATAAGCATTTCTGATGCCGCTTCGTACCCATACATAGGCAGGACCATGCCAGCTGCCGTTGTCTTGCAAGCCCCCCATAACGTTGTAAGGAATTTGGTTGTCGGTGTTGATGTGATAAAATTGACCGAGGGGTAATTTCTCATCAAATTGCCAGGTTTTGCCGCGGTCGCGGGAAATGCCGATACCGCCGTCATTTCCATCAATGATCAATGATGGGTTAGTAGGATGGATCCACCAGGCATGGTGGTCGGGGTGTATGCCGCTGTAAGGAATGATGGTCTTGAATGTTTTTCCTCCGTCTTCACTCATGCCGATCATCTGGTTGATATTGTACAAACGATTTTCATTTTGCGGATCGACTGCTATGTCCTGAAAATAAAATGCACGATTGGTAACTATGGAGGGGTCACTGTTGACCAGTTCCCATTTGTTTCCACCATCGTCTGAACGGTAGAGACCGTTCTTAGTGGCTTCCACCAGTGCATAGATTCTGTTGGGATCATTTCTTCCGATGGCAATACCAATTCTTCCGAGATCACCTGCCGGAAGTCCTTCTTCTTTTCCCAGCTTTTTGAAATTTTTTCCTCCGTCATAGGTAACATACAATCCACTTCCACTTCCACCGCCTTTCAGACTCCAGGGTGTGCGGATATGTTGGTACATATTGACCAGTATTTTTTGGGGATTCGTCGGGTCCATCACCATGTCACCCACACCGCTGGTATCATTGGTGTGCAGGATTAGTTTCCATGTTTCTCCTCCGTCGGTAGTTTTATAGAGTCCGCGTTCCGGATGTGCAGCAAAGGGATTTCCCATAACACCTACATAAACAACTTCCGGTTGTTGAGGATCGATTAGTATCCGGTGAATATTTCTTGTTTTTTGAAGTCCCATACATTTCCAGGTTTTTCCACCGTCGAGACTTTTATAAATGCCTTCACCCAGACTCACTGAGTTACGTGGGTTGCCTTCTCCGGTTCCGACCCATACAATATTCGGGTTGCTTTGTGTGATGGCAACGGCCCCAATGTTTTGAATGGGTTGTTCATCAAAAACGGGGGTCCAGCTTCCGCCACTGTTTTCAGTTTTCCATACACCTCCGCTTGCGGTACCCAGATAAATGATGTTGGGATTGTTCCAGACAGCATCGATGGCGGTAACTCGTCCGCTCATGCCGGCAGGACCGATGTTGCGGGGTTTCCAGGTACTGAAATGTTTTTTCAGGTCTACGGTTTGAGCCATCAGGCCAACCGGCAGCAGTAACAACAGACAGAGAGTCCATTTCTTATTCATGGGGAAGGAATTTTGAAGGTGAAATATCTGCATTAAATAGTTGATTTCCAAAAATAAGACTGCCGGTAAAAACATTCACCGGCAGTTGGGGGGAAGGGGGGATTTAGTCACTTTAATCATTTTTCTTGTTGTATTCGGATTCTTTCTCTTTCGCTTTTTCGAAATCAAGAATAACCCCATTGATACAATAGCGCAACCCTGTTGGTGGGGGACCATCTTCGAAGACATGCCCCAGGTGCGATTTACAACGACCACACTGCACTTCTGTTCTGCTCATACCGTGGGAGTTATCCGGTAGATAGATAATTGATGATTTGGTTACCGGCGCGTAGAAGCTGGGCCAACCGCATCCGCTGTCAAATTTGGTATCACTTACAAATAAGGGGTTGCCGCAGGCGGCACAAAAATAGGTGCCTTTTTCCTGGTGTTTTTCCCAAACACTGGTATAAGGGCTTTCCGTTCCTTTCTGTCGGGCGATGTAGTAAAGGTCGGCGGAGAGAATTTTTTTCCATTCGTCTGAGCTGAGGGTGACCTTGTTGGTATCTGTCCTTGAATAGACGGTATTTCCTTTCTTCGATTCACTCATGGGAGGCTGATTTTTACTGGTCTGACTGCTACAGGATTGGCTGAATAGCAGCAACAGGGATATTAAACGAAAAGATGACATAAAATAATATATGTACAATAACACTTGTTAGGAGTGAAAGTTCAATGTGTATGTGTGGAATGTTTTTGTATTTTTTTCAATTCAGCCAGGAATTGGCATATGGATATCTAAAAGGAAGAACTTATATTTGTTATTCAGTTAATTTCAGCAGGGATATGTTCAATATTATTTTGTTCGGCCCTCCGGGAAGCGGAAAAGGCACTCAGAGTGCCCGACTTGTAGAGAAGTATGGGCTTATTCACTTGTCTACCGGTGACCTCCTGCGTTCCGAAATCAGTCGTCAGACAAAATTAGGTCTGGAAGCCAAGACCATTATGGATCGCGGGGAGTTGGTTCCCGATGCGGTTGTGGTGGGTATGATTGCCAGTGCACTGGAGGCAAATCCCCGTGCCAATGGATTTCTTTTTGACGGTTTTCCGAGAACAGTTGCTCAGAGTGAGGCTTTGGATGCTTTATTGAAGGAAAAAGGAACATCAATCGGGGTTGTATTGGCACTTGATGTTTCGGAGGAGGAATTGGTTAAGCGATTACTGCATAGAGGACTTACCAGTGGCAGGAGTGATGACAACAGTGAGGAAGTGGTTCGGGCAAGGATTCTAGAATACCATAAGAAAACTTCAGTAGTTGCCGGCTATTACCGGCAGTTCAATAAAGTGGTGGATATTAAGGGAGAAGGAACGGTGGAAGAAATTTTTTTCCTGCTTTGCAGCGAAATCGACAAACGGTTGTCTTATTAGTGGGGTTTTGTTTCTCTACAACCAACAACCAACTGCATCCCGCCTATTTTTAGGCGGGATTCTTTTTTAATCCAACACCTTACGAATAGCATAAATATATTATTTGTAAAATTCTTTCTTTTTACAAGTCGTCATAAGTATAAAGGTCGTCTAAACTGCTACCGGCATTTAGTTCAAAAACCGGTTTGATCAGACCGTCATGAAGGCTATAAACCCAGCCGTGAATATGGGGGTAGCCATTTCTTTTCCATGCACGCTGAATGATAGATGTCTTCGCCAGGTGATGCACCTGCTCAATAACGTTCAATTCAACCAGGCGGTCGAAACGTTTTTCTTCTTCATTGATGCCATCCAGTTCCTGGCGGTGCAGGCGATAGACATCCTTGATGTTTCTCAGCCACATATTGAGTACTTGTTTGAAATCGTGATTGGTCATAGCTGCCTTTACACCACCGCAACCATAGTGACCACATACAATTACGTGCTTCACCTTAAGATAATTGACAGCGTATTCGAGCACACTCAACAGATTCACATCGGTATGCACTACCAGGTTAGCGATATTTCGATGCACGAATATTTCTCCGGGTTGAGTATTGGTGATCTCATTCGCGGGTACACGGCTATCGCTGCAACCTATCCAAAGAAATTCAGGTGTTTGTATTTGGCTGAGCCGACTGAAAAATTCCGGGTCATCTTCTACTTTTTCCTGAGCCCAGGCTTTGTTTTCCAGCAATAATTTTTGATATGATTTCATAAGGACTTTTTTTCGTAAGACGCATTATTGTTTTAATCTGTTGTTTTTCCCTCCTGATTGGGGATGGGTTCTATTATCATTCGATGGAAGTGGTTGTAATTTTTTTTCTTGATTTCTACCCTTATGTTATTAAGGGCGGCGAATTCTATGAATTGGTTAATTTCATCTATTACATCTTTATCTATATAATCAGCTCGGGTAGCATCAATAAGGGTGAACGAGACGGGTGGAATATTTTCTAATTTGTTTTTAATAATTGGTTTGTTTAAAAATGACACATCCTTTCTCAGTCGTAAGAGATAATTATCATTGTCGGTAACAAATACTACGGATGAATGGAAGTTGCTTTTCATGACAAAGAAAAGACCTATTAATAATCCAATCAATATTCCAATCAATAAATCGCTTAATAGAATTTCAACGATTGTGACGAAAAATGGAGTGAATTGCTCCCATCCTTTGCGAAAAAACTCTCTGAACAGGGATACTTTGGCCAGCTTATATCCGGTAAAAATCAACACTGCGGCCAGAGCGGCGAGGGGAATTTTATTTAAAAGGTGCGGGATGAACAAGACACTTAACAACAAAAGTATTCCGTGCAGGATAGTAGAAAGTTTGGTTTGAGCTCCGGCACTCACATTGGCAGAACTCCTTACCACAACAGATGTGATGGGTAGTCCGCCAAAAAAACCTGAAAAAATATTGCCCAGTCCCTGAGCAACCAATTCCCTGTTGGGCGGGGTGAACCTTTTTTGCGGATCAATTTTATCTACGGCTTCAATTCCTAATAATGTTTCCAGACTTGCCACTATGGCAATAGTAATTGCGGCGATCCATACCTGCGGATTGGCCATGGCCTGCAAGTCAGGAAAAATAAAAAGAGAATAAAAATCACGCATGTTCTCCGCCACCGGGAGGGTAACTAGATGTTTGGCTCCCAATGCTTCCCAGTGGAACTGGTCAGTCAGGATTTCATGTAAAAATATACCTGAAACTACGGCCACCAGCGGACCGGGGACGAGAACCATCCAGCGGCTTTTTTTTATAAGTGGAATTTCCCAGATCCGAAGAAACACGAGAGATGTGGCACCAATAATGGCAGCTGTGGGTGTGATAAAATTCAAAGCGCGTGTAATGGAGGTGAAAGTGTTTTCATTGTTGGGTTGAAAAAAACTTTCATCTCCTTCAAAGTCTGCATCATATCCTATCAGGTGGGGAAATTGTTTCATGATAAGAATAATCCCGATGGCAGCCATCATTCCCTTGATCACCGTATTGGGTATATAATCACCCACGACACCGGCTTTGATCCACCCTAAAATGACCTGGAAAACTCCGGCCAGCACAACTGCAACGACAAATGCTTCAAATACATTGATCTTTACAATGGCAGCAGCAACAATGGTTGTTAATCCGGCTGCCGGACCACTCACGCTTAACTGTGAGCCGCTGAGAAGTCCTGTAATGATTCCGCCCGCTATACCCGCAATAATTCCTGAGAAGGGACTGGCGCCGGAGGCCAGGGCAATACCCAAGCATAAGGGTAGGGCGACCAACGTCACGACTATGGAGGCAGGTATGTCTTTACTGACCGATCGGAAAATATCTTTCATGAAATGGGAAAAATGAGAATGATCAAAAGTGATTAAGTCAGGCAACCGATTGATCGGGAGGGCGAAGTTCTATATAAACTACTCCACTCGTGAGTAGAAAGAAGTTGAAGTTTGAATTAGAAAAACAAGAGAACCCTTTCCCGGTATAGTTTTCAATAGGTTGGTTGTTTAGATATTCACTTGCGAAAGTCTCTTCGTAGTTAGCGGGGATGATTTCTGTTGAAGCAGTTTCTTCCATGACCACATTGGTAAGGTTGGTAATGTGGCTGTTGTTGACTACATGGAATTGGAGCAACAATAAGGACAAGAAGAAACAAGCAATAATAAGTCTCATTCTGTGGTAAATATAAGTTATTTACCCCGGCTTATTCGCAACAATTACATATTGAGCCCTCCACAGGTACTGATTACCTGACCGGTAACATAGGAGCTCATGTCACTTGCGAGGAAGACCACAGTATTGGCAATTTCTTCTGCCGAACCGAATCTGCCAAGTGGAATTTTTTTCAGGTATTCTGCAGCGGCTGCGCCTTCCTGCAGATAATGTGTCATATCTGTTTCAACAAATCCCGGAGCAATGGCATTGCAACGTATGTTGCGACTACCTAATTCCTGGGCTATTGATTTGGTAAATCCTATTATGCCTGCTTTACTGGCAGCATAGCTGCTTTGACCCGCATTTCCGCGCATCCCTATAATTGAACTCATGTTGATGATGCTGCCACTGCGGGCTTTCATCATTGGGCGAATCACCTGCTTCGTCATATTATATACACTCTTCAGATTCACCGTCATCACTTCATCCCATTGTTCTTCGGTCATGCGCATCAACAGATTGTCTTTTGAAATGCCTGCGTTATTGACACATATATCTATTTTTCCCAATTCATTCAGTACTTCCTGCACCAGTTGCTCACATTCACTCAACTGCCCGGCATTGCTTTTTTTGTACCAGACTTTTACACCCAGCGCCTGTATCTCTGTCGCGAGTTGCGCTGCTTTATCAGCACTGGCATCACTTACATACGTGAAGGCCACATCCGATCCCTGAGCTGCCAGTTTTAAAGCGATAGCTGCACCGATTCCTCTGGCTGCGCCGGTAACTATGGAAACTTTTCCTTCGAGTAATTTCATAACCGATGTATTTCCAGCAAATGTAAATGAAATGAGTAATTGGATGCTTCTATTGTTGCTGTATTTCTTGTCGCCATAGCGACAGGATTTCATCGATGTAGTTTCTTTCATTTGAAAGACGGGGAACTTTGTGCTGACCACCCAGTTTCCCTTTGCTCTTTAGCCATCGGTTGAATAATCCTGTTGGCAAGACATGTACAGATGGCATGCGAAGTGCAATGCTCTTGTATCTTTTTGCTTCGTAATCACTATTGATGTTTTGCAGAGCAGCATCGAGCTTTTCAGTGAACAATGGCAGATCGGAGGGTGGACGGCTGAATTCAATCAGCCATTCATGGGCGCCATTGCCTTGTTCACTGAAATAGATGGGGGCGGCTGTATAGTCTGTCAGCACTGCATTTGTGGCCTCACATGCCAGCCGGATTGCCTGGTCCGTATTGTCAACCATTACTTCCTCACCGAATGCATTGATGAACTGTTTGATTCTTCCATTGATTACCACCCGGAATGGATAGATGCTGGTAAATCGAATGGTATCGCCTAACAGGTATCGCCACAATCCACCATTGGTGCTGATAACAGGGGCATAGGTCTTTCCCAGCTCAACTTCCTGTAATCCAATTGTTGTGGGATGTGTCTTTCCTATTTCTTCCATGGGCAGGAACTCATAAAAAATTCCATGCTTCAAAAACAATAACATGCCTTCTTCCCCCAGCCTGTCCTGTGCAGCGAAGAACCCTTCACTGGCATTATAGATTTCCAGGTACTGGCATCCCTCACCTATTGCCTGTTGGAACTGGCTGCGATAGGGGGCAAAGGATACACCGCCATGAATGTATAATTCCAGGTTGGGCCAAACTTCCCGCAGGGTTTGCTTACCGGTGATTTCCAATATCCGCTTGATCAATACCAGGGTCCAGGTGGGAACACCTGCTATAGAAGTCACATCTTCGCTGATGGTTGCTTCAGCAAGCCGTTCAATTTTCGTCTCCCATTCATCCATCAATGCAATAGATAATTCGGGGGTACGTATCCAATTGGCCCAGATGGGTGTGTTTTGGAGCAGAACTGCACTGAGATCACCATAGCTGATGTCTTCATTCAAGTGACTGATCTGATGGCTCCCTCCGATGATGAGTCCCTTACCGGTTAGCAGGTCACTACCTTCTCTTTGCCTGTAATACAAACTAAGTACATCTTTAGAAGCCTGAAAATGACAATCCTCCAGACTTTCTTCCGATACCGGAATGAATTTACTTTTGTCACTGGTGGTGCCGCTGCTTTTGGCGAACCAATTGATGGGGGTATTCCAAAGCAGGTTTTCTTCACCCTGCATCATTCTCTCGATATAGGGCTTGAGCAGCTCATAATCATGAATAGGAACTCTTTCTTTGAATTGACGGATGGTAAATGTATTGTCAAGTCCGTATTTTCTGCCTAATTCCGTGTATTGGGCATGTGTGACCAGGTCTTGCAGAACTTCCCGCTGGGCGCCGATGGGGTCTAGCATCCATTGGTCGATGTTCCAGCTTCTCCATTGTACAAGGCGTGATATGGCAGGACTTAAAATCTTCATTGCAGTGGAAAAATAAGCAATGAAAATGAATTAAAGAAAAGCGAAATAAGAGAAATTGCTCAGGAAGGATTACCGGCATTTTCTCTGCCGAGTTCCATGATCCAGTCCTTTCTTCTTAATTCAAAATTGGTTCCCAGGTAGAGCCGGCGAACCTGCTCATCTTCTGCCAGTTCTTCTGCCGTGCCATGTTTGAATATTTTACCCTCGATCAACAGATAGGCGCGGTCGCAAATTGACAGCGTCTCATTCACATTGTGATCTGAAATCAGGATACCAATGTTTTTGTATTTTAATCTTGCTACAACGCTTTGAATGTCTTCTACTGCAATGGGGTCAACACCGGCAAAGGGCTCATCCAGCAAAATGAAACGTGGATTAACAGCCAGGGCACGTGCTATTTCCGTTCTCCTTCTTTCTCCCCCGCTCAAACTATCCCCATTATTTTTTCTCACGTGTTGCAGATTG
>DAIMYK010000012.1:0-14320 GCA_036734525.1 Sediminibacterium sp.
TGTTGGTCTATACTGCATTGGCTGCAACGGGCCATCGCAATGATATGGAGGGTGATGAGGGACGCTATTTCATGTTCGCACAAAACCTGGCACAGGGTTTTTATTCTCCCCGGGGGGAATTGAATCTCTGGAACGGTCCCGGCTACCCACTGGTGCTGGTACCATTCGTTTTACTGAAAACCCCCTTGGTTCTTCCGGTCATGTTGAATGGTTTGTTTCAATATGTATCGGTGGTGATGTTGTATCAATCCCTGCGTTTGTTGGTGAGCAGGCAGCTTTCCGTACTTTTTTCCTTGCTCTGGGCATTTTATTATGTGGCTTACAAAGAGTTGGCCTGGTTGTACACAGAGCCACTGAGCAGTTGTCTGATGAGTGTTTTTCTTTTCTATTTTATTCGTTCCGGTTTACCATCCGGCAGAACGCGTGATGCCTGGATAGCAGGTTTATTTTTCGGCTACCTCGCCTTGACAAAAATCATTTTTGGTTATGTTACTCTGTTCTTATTGCTGGGAACCTCTCTATTGTTATTGTTGAAAAGAAATGGCAGGATAAAACAATATTTCTTCACCTGGCTGATTGCCTTTCTGGTAAACATTCCTTACCTGCTCTATACGTTTCAACTCACAGGTAAACCATTGTATTGGGCCAATAGCGGTGGTATGTCTTTTTATTGGGCAAGTACGCCGGTGGAAGGGGAATTCGGTGACTGGAATGATGATCACTTCACCGCCTATTGCGGATACGATTCCACACAACCCTGTAATGCAGCTCAATTTGCGGTTCATCACCAGGCAGATTACGATCGCATCTTCCGCCTGCAAGGCGTAGAAAGAGATGAGGCATTTCGGCAGCAGGCCTGGGAGAACATCCGGCAACATCCGGTCAAGTACCTTAAAAACTGCATAGCCAATGCCGGTCGTTTGTTTTTCGGCATACCCTTCTCCTATCATTATTTCCGCATGGCTCAGTTGATGCGCATACCTGCCGGTGCTTTGGTATTCTTTCTGTTGATTTTTTCCTGCATCAGTTGCTTTTATTTTCGCGGTAAAGCAGAGCCATGGTGGTGGATGCTCCTTGCGGTTTTGTTCCTCTTCCTTGCGGGAACATTGGCTGTGTCTGCCTATCAGCGAATGCTCACTGTAGCGGTACCCTTGATTGTAGTATTGTCAGCTGTTGCTTCGGCGAATTGGTTGCAGCGTCTTCGGTCCCCTGCAAATTGATTATATTTGCCGCTCATGAATCAGGTGCTTAGCATAATTGTTCCGGCTTATAATGAGGAACGTACCATCGGATCGATTCTCGATCGGCTCATTGCTGCTGATCTGCCGGCCGGCTTTGACAAGGAAATCATTGTGGTGAATGATTGTTCTTCCGACAAGACAGGTGAAGTAGTGGCTGAATGGATGCAACGTTATCCATTCATTCGGTATGACCAACATTCAGTTAACCAGGGTAAAGGCGCTGCCTTGCATACCGGAATCAAATTGGCCACAGGCAACTATATCATTGTGCAGGATGCTGATCTGGAATATGATCCCCGTGAATTTTCCATCCTGCTCAAACCCATCATCGAAGGTCATGCAGACGTAGTATATGGTTCGCGGTTCATTGGCGGAAATCCGCACCGCATCCTGTTCTTCTGGCACAGCATCGGCAACAAAGTACTTACCTTCCTGTCGAACATGTTCACCAACCTGAACCTGACGGATATGGAGACCTGTTACAAATTGTTCCGGGCTGATATCCTGAAAAGTCTCGATCTAAAAGAGAAGCGTTTCGGCTTTGAGCCGGAAGTCACAGCTAAAATGGTTCGTTTTCCCGGAGTGCGCATTTATGAAGTAGGTATCTCCTATTATGGCAGAACCTTCGCTGAGGGAAAGAAGATCAACTGGAAAGATGGCTTCCGCGCCATTTACTGTATCATCCGTTACGGATTATTTGATTGATACCGCTTCTACATCATTAGGTATTTCCTGTTCGTTTTCCTCCCGGTACATGATCACATTGATCATCAGTCCACTCAAAAAATTAATGGTGTATGTGATGTAATTGAAAGAGTCGATGTAGGAAGTCAGCAAAGGAATCAGCATACCTATTTTCAAAAAGATTACAGCAAGGATCAGTCTTCTCTTTTTTCCCCTTGCCTTCCCCAGGTTCCTGAAACCGGTTTGTAGCAATAGAAAATAAATGAAAACATATACCAGCAATACAGGAATACCTGTTTGCACTCCGATAATGATGAGTTGATTTTCTCCACCTATATTGTCGTTGGTCTCCATCGCCACGCGGCCGGAAGATCCCAATCCCATGCCGAATGGATGCGCAGCCATGGCTTGCAACCCATTCATCCATTCCAGCACGTGGCCAATGCTGGAAGCGTTTTGAAAGCGGAGGGTATCTACCACAAAAGATAAGATGTCTCCTTTCACAACAAAAATCAGCAAGAGAACAACCGCAATGAATGCAAGGTGAAAAAAGTGTACCAGCTTTTTTTGTCGGGTGAGGTGGGCGAAACAGTAAAAGAGAATGAAATAGTTGATCATGCTTGCCCGCGATACTGCCAGCAAGATACAAGTAAGTGTTGCGAGCAAGGATGCGGTATACAAGCCCGTGAAACGAAAATGCATGAACCGGTCACCAGCCAAAGCCAACAAGACTGAAAGTGTTAGAACCGTGGAGGCAGCGAGTTCCAGTGGACTACTGAAAATGCTGCCAAAGCGTTTAAAACCTGTTTCTGTTTCGAAGGTCCAAAATAGTCCGTAGTTGCCGGATTGTTCTGCGTTGAAAAACTGCACATGGAAATCCATGAAGCCGGTTTTGGTGTGCAGGTGTTCATAGGGTATCCATTCCACGAAGATCAATACAACAGCTGCTGTTATCGTGACGATGCAGATCCAGGAGAAGAGGTGATTGAGGTTGATGCTGGCGGCTTTGCAAAAACGTCCGGCGAAATAGATCAGGGGAAACATCGATAGGGCTTTAAATGCCAGCAATCGACTCATAAAAGGGTAGGGGCCGATGGGTAAAATAAGGTAGAGGAAAGTGATGCTCATAAACACCAGCATCCATTGATCGACCGCATGCCATTTGGGTTTGCGGTCTAATGTAAACACCACCATCGCCAATGCGCCGATCGCAATTATTTCTTTGCATCCTTGCAGCAATGGAATGATGGAAGCAAAGCCATACAAGTGTGTAACAGAAAGCGCCTGGATGTATATGGGTAGTCCGCCTACCACGAATACAGGAAATCCCCGAATATCTTTTTTCAACAGCAGATATGCGCCATAGATAAAGGAAGCGATGTATATGACAGGAAACAAAAACATGCTGTAATCAGGAGAGGTTGATGGGTGTGGTGGAATAAGAAATGTTATCGGTCAATCCATCGCGAATGGCGCGGGCTACAGCGAATAATTTTTTCCAACGAAATCGCAACATAAAGTAAAGCAGGATTCCGGAGAAATAAAGCAGGTGGTAAATCAATGCCGTAGGCAAAAAATACAGGGGTGTATATTTTTTCAATATCCACAACCGGTTTCGGGTATTGAGATAATGCACCACCGGGTTTACATATCCCTCTTCATTTTTTGTTTTCTGCTTGTTCGACATGCCTCCCACGTGCCAGATTTCTGCGGCAGGCACCAGGTGCAATTCATATCCTAGTTTCCGTATGCGGAAGCTCAGGTCTACATCTTCAAAGTACATGAACATGTTGTCAGATAAGCTGCCTGTTTTTTTCAGTAAATCTGTTCTAATCAGGAAGGCACAGCCCGTGATCCAGTCCACTGCAACGCCTGTATCATCAGCTATTTTTTCTTTTTGTAGTTTCTTCTTTACGATAGGTTGTCCGATGAAGTCAAGAAAATAAGAGCCGGCATTCCAAATTACCTTTGAGGGTTCTTCACAATAAATGAGTGGTTGTACTGCGCCTACTGTCGGATGTGCATCTAAATAGCGGGTGAGTTTTTCGAGAAAATCGGGGGCAACGGTGGTATCATTGTTCAGCAACAATACATAGCTATAGTCCTTTTGCAGTGCATAATTAATGGCGAGGTTATTGCCTCCGGTAAAGCCAAGGTTATCTGCTGCCTGCAGGTAAACTATTCCCGGGAATGTCTGCTCCAACTGTCTGCCTGAGCCGTCGGCAGAGTTATTGTCCACCAGCAGAATATCCAGTTGTTCGGCGGGCAATTGCTGCAGAGACAGGATGCAGTCCCTTGTGAGTGCATAACTGTTCCAGTTCACCAGTATGACAGCTGTTTTTTTCATCTCATTTGCAAGATAAACATTTACCCTGCATTCATCCGTAGCAGTTGGTTTCAGGAGAATCGATTCTTCCAATGAGGGCGAAAACTTTTTTCAAAGGTGATTTTTTTCTTCCAGTAGGGTGCATCTTCGAGTCGGATGAGTTGCTGCAATGCACGTAAATGTTCAGCAGACAACCGATTGCTATAGGCGCTATGGAATGCCTTAGCCAGCGCGATCTCTTCCTGTAAAAAATCAGATTGGCGGAATAAATGGGTCAGGTGCAACTTCCATCTTTCCCATCGACTATTCGCGCGGTGTTCTGAAAAAGTCAGGTTCCTGCTATGTTGTCTGTACCTGATATAGGGTTGTGGAAGGCAGGCAATTTTCCCAAAACCAAAACCTGCCATGGCGAGCCAGGCATCATAAATAAACTCTTCTGTGGGGGGCATTGCTGCCATCACTTCTTTCATGGCGGAATTCATCACGATGGTACAGCCTGATACCATATTGCCATAAATAAACGTATCCCAAACATGTCGATAGCGGTGTTGTCCTCTTTGCTGGTGAACCGATTCGCTGATAATTTGGTCGTGTTCATCCATGAGGAGTAGATCTGAATAGATAAGGGCGGGTTGATCAGATGAAGTGCCTGGTGAGTGAAGCAATTCAACCGATCGCTCCAGTTTTTCGGGAAGCCAGTAATCATCCTGGTCACAAAAAGCAATATCATAGCCGGTGGGAACTGCAGCAACTGCTTGTTTGAAATTTTCATTGGCTCCCATTCTCCTTACATTCCTTGTAATCTTTATTCCCGGCAGGGAAGCATATTTTTCCAGCAGCTGGGGGGTGGAATCATCCGACGCATCGTCGAAAATTAAGATCAGGTCGGGGTAACGTGTTTGTTGCAAAAGGGATTGTAACTGTTGCTCCAGATACGCCGCTCCATTGCAGGTTGCCAGCACTACTGCCAGGGGTGTGGTTGAATTAGTATTCATCCGGCAGCATATTTTTCTTGCGCAGCAACCACTCTTTCAGCGGCTGCACAAAGTCGAGTAAAAAATAATTTTTAAATACCCACCATTGTACTGCGAAGAAGCTGAGGGCGCAGCAGATAGTAGCCAATGGTACCAGCACCGGTGCGGACAATTGCCAGCTGCGCAAAAGCATCAGAATGGGGATAAAAGTTATGCTGCCTGCCAACGCGTGCAGTCCGTATTTCCACGGACTTCCTGCTGTAAAAAATTGACGCATGAAATAGATGTACAGTAAAGTAACAACGGCCTCGGTTGCGATATTGGCAATGGCAGCACCCACAGATTTATAGGTAGGAACGAGCAACCAGTTGAGCAACAAACAGGTGAGGGCTCCTGTTAACACAGCATAAAATATCTGCCGGGGTTTACCTGCCGGCAGTAAAATCTGAAAACAATAAAAATGTCCCAGCCCGATCAACAGGGGCAACCATGCTACTATGCGCATGACCGGCACTGCATCTGCAAATTGTTGTCCGGAAAACAGTAGGATACATTCGGGTGCGAGTAGGGTGAGTCCGGCACATACCGGTATGGAAAAAAACATCAGGAAGCGAAAAGACTGGTCCAGCAGCCCATGAAGTTCAACCTGGTTGTTTTGGTGGAAATGTCTGGTGATCAGTGGAATCAGGATTACGCCCATGGCGGTTACAATAGGTATGGTCAGTTTGACCAGTTTAACGGCGGCTGCGTAGAGGCCAACGGAGAGGTCATCGGACAGGAAGCCCAATAACACGGTATCCAGCATGGTGTAAATACTGGCTGCCAGGGTGGTGGAAAAAAGGTAAAAAAGAGGTTGAAAATGCCGGCGGAGCCGAATCCCCTTCAGGGTGAATCTTGTTTTTCGGAAACACATCACCAGACTGAGTAGTTGATTGCCCAGAATGGAGAAGATGACCACGAACAGGTATTCAATCCTGTCTGCCTTTGTTTTTACCAGTATGATCAATAGAAGGAGTGCTACCACTTTGATGATAACAGAACGGAGGGTGATGGTTTTATAGGATTCTAATCAGGAAAAAAACCAATCCGTATAACTGAAGCTCAGCAATACAAGGGTGCCTGCCAACAGGAAAAGACGATAATGTTGTTCGAAAAATGGGATAGTAGAGATTACTATCAGATAGACTATGGATAGCAGGATACTGGCCCCTAAAAAAATCAGGGATAATTCACTGAAGGAACGAGCCAGTTGTTCAGGGTCGTCGCGGTGCCGGGCGATTTCTGTAATGCCATAAATGGGAATTCCAAGTGCAGCGAATAAAGCAAAGTACTGACCCAGCGATACGGCCATTTGAACTGAGCCGATGCCTTCCGGACCGAGAATGTGGGAGGCATAGGGAAAACTCAGCAAAGGGAAAAGCAGATTAACCAATGAAAGCAGTACCGTATACAGGAAGTTTTTTGTCATGCCATTTACGGTTCAGGGGCAGAGCCCCCATTCATCAATTATGAAATACCGATACTGTTAGGCGCCCCAGTGACCAGCTGCGGGTGCAGGTGTCATTGACATTTCCCCCGGCATCACTGAGTTGTAAGGTAAAATCATTTTTAGTATGTCCAAATGTTTGAACGATGGTATAGGCACTGCTACCTAGTTGCGAAGAAGGGGTTGTACAGATACCTGGCATACCTGTTTGTCTTGCATTGGTACCGGCAACACCCAATGGGGTGCCATTGCCCAGCCAGTTGGGGTAACTTTGCTTGACCAGTGGATCATTGGAAAATCCTGTGAGTAGCCGTGTTTCACCGTCAAATTCCATTTTCCACAGATCGTTCTTCCATCCATTGTGGAGATTCAACTCTATTTCGACTCTTAGAATGTCGTGCTTGGGCAATTCATTCAATTGCAGGCGAACTATGTTGTTGTTGAGTTTCCCCAACACGTACTTACCATCGAAATAGCTGATGCGCGGCTCGGGCAGTGTGCCAAAACTTCCATTGTTCCAGCCAGAAACTTTGAGCCCGGAAAGCTCTCCATCGGCAAAAGAATTCTCGTACACGATATTCTTCACCGTGAGTTTCTTCAGACAGGCCGGCAGGGAAAACACCAGGAAAGCAAGTGCCAGCCAGGTGAGGGGAGATTTGATTGAGATTCGCTGGTTCATAAGCCGGGATAGAGCCAAAAATAAAGATAATCATTGATTTAAGCCGTTAAACCCGCTCATGGGGGGGTGGACAGATATTTATACGCAGTTCTTATTACTTTATTAATTTTGCCGGCATGACAAAACCCCCTGTCACTATTCCGGTTATCAACCGGTCCGCATTTCCCTTGCCTGCTTATGCCACAGCCGGTTCTTCGGGCCTCGACGTGCGGGCAAATATTGATGCACCCATTACCCTTGCCTCCCTGGAGAGAACCCTTGTGCCCACAGGTTTATTTGTAGCCATACCTCAGGGATATGAGATCCAGGTCAGACCACGCAGTGGCCTGGCAGTTAAACAGGGACTGACCTGTCTGAATACACCGGGTACGATTGATGCAGACTACCGGGGGGAAATAAAAGTTATTCTCATTAATCTATCTCAGGAACCACAAGTCATACAACCGGGCGACCGAATTGCCCAGCTCGTATTACAGGCAATTGATATCATCCAATGGCAACCGGTAGAACAATTGGATGAAACAGACAGGGGCAGTGGCGGTTTTGGACATACCGGAAAACAATAATGATCATGAAACAGTTCCTCGGATTCCTGCTGCTGGCTCTCGCCTTTACTGCCTGTAAGACAGCCAAAAAAACACAGGGCTTGCAGGATGCTATGTCCAAAAAAGATACAACCCAGGCGGTCATCATCAAAGAAGTAAAAGTCGACTCAGGAGCAATTGTAAGAGATATCCTCAACAAAGTGGTGAAGAACAAGATAGAATTCAACACCTTCAATGCTAAAATAAAAGTGGACTACGAGAGTGCGGAAAAAAGCGATAACTATACTATTTACCTGAGTATGCGCAAAGACAGCGTGATTCTCATCAAGGTAAAAGGAAGCTTTTTGGGCATTTCGTCTGTTGGTCTGGAAGCGCAGATCACCCGCGATAGTTTGGTTTTGGTACAATTGGTAGGTGATAAAAATGTTAAATACCGGTCCATCAGCTATCTCCAGGAAATCAGTCAGATTCCCTTTGATTATGCCACACTTCAAGATATAATCATGGGCAACCCAATCTATATCGACAGCAATGTGCTCTCCTATAAAAATTCAGACAATGAATTGCTGGTTCAAATGGCAGGCAATGTTTTCAAACACCTGCTGACACTCAATAATTCCAATTTTAACATCACGCACAGCAAACTCGATGATATCAATGTTCAACGCAACCGTACCTGTGATATCAGTCAAAATGCCTTTCAGCCATTGGGGAATTTCATGTTTGCCACTTATAGAAAGATAACGGTATCTGAAAAATCGAAACTAGATGTGTACCTCGATTTCAAAGAGTATTCTATCAATGAACCGTTAAAATATACTTTCGATATTCCCAAGAACTTAAAACGTAAGTAACTTCACTGCATTGCAGTATTTCCATAATTCAACTCATGTCTTTTTTCCAACCGCGTTTTCTTCTTGTTTGTCTTTGCTGCCTTCTGGCAGTTGGATTGTCAGCCCAGAATTCCAGAGAGGAATTGCAAAAGCGGGAGCAGGAATTACAAAAAGAGTTGGCCGATCTTAACCGGCTGTACAACGAAACCCAGAACAACAAAAAGCTTTCCCTCAAACAACTGGCCATTATCAAAAGCAAGATCAATCGCCGGGAAGAATTGGTGAATAGCATCAACAAGCAGATCCGCCAGCTTGATGAGACCATCTATCTCAAAGAACGCGATATCTACCGCCTGCGCAAGGAATTAGACACGCTGCGGCAGAAATATGCCAAGAGCATTGTATTTGCCTTCAAGCACAGAAGCAATTATGAATACCTGAATTTTTTGTTCTCTGCCATCAATTTCAATGATGCGATTAAGCGGGTAGCCTATCTGAGAAGTTACCGCCGTAACAGGGAGACACAGGCAGTCGCTATTGCTAAATCTGAAGTACTGCTCAAAGAAAAAATTGAATTGCTCAGCAGCAGCAAAAAGGAAAGAATGAGTACGCTGGTTGTTCAGAATGAACAACTCAAAGTGCTGCAGTCTGATAAGAAGGAGCAGGATAAAGTAGTAGAGCAACTGAAGGGAAAAGAAAAAGAACTCACCGCACAGATACGCGACAAGGAAAAACAACGGCAGCGCGTGCAACAGGCATTCCAGGCCATCATTCGCCGGGAGATTGAAGAGGCTAAAAAAAGAGAAACGGCCCGATTGAAGGCACAGGAAGAAAAAGCAAAAACCCAGCCGGCTCGCCCCAGCGGAGGGCCATCTGCGAGCGAAGGAGTAACCGCTATGGCTAGTCCCTACCGCGACAGAACCTATACTCCATTAGAGTCTACCCCGGAAGGCAGGGAGATGTCTATTAATTTTGAAAACAACCGGGGATCACTGCCCTGGCCGGTCTCCTCCGGCGTTGTGACTGCTCATTTTGGTATTGAGAACATACCCGGAACCAAGCTCAAGCGGAAAACAGATGGAATCGAAATTTCACTTCCGGTGGGTTCAGTGGTTAAATGTGTAGCTGATGGAAAAATTTCCTACATCAGTGAGGTTGATGGAGAACAAATGATCATCATCCAACACGGAAAATATTTTACCGGGTACACCAACTTGTCTTCCGTTTCAGTCAATAAGAACCAGGAAGTAAAAGCTGGCACCGTTCTCGGACGCTCCGGCGTCTCCATTGATGGAGAGGGGTCACTGATCTTCATGATCATGAACGAGAAAAGTACACCCATTGATCCGGAGATCTGGTTGAAGAGCAGAAAGTAATCCTTTCCGGCGATAGCCGACTAAAACCCCTTCTTATTTATTGACTTCAAAATTGCCTTAATACAACGCAGGATAAAATGGTATCTTGGTGAAAATCATTTTCGCATGAGTCAATATATCCTGGCCTTCGATCAGGGGACTACCAGCAGCAGAGCAATTGTATTTGATCGCTTGGGCAATATCAAATCCGTTGCACAAAAAGAATTCACACAGATTTTTCCGCAGCCCGGCTGGGTTGAACACGATGCATCAGAAATTTGGAGTACTCAATTGGGTGTTGCCGCAGAAGCTGTGATCAAGGCACACCTCTCCATGAAAGATATTGCCGCCATCGGCATTACCAATCAACGTGAAACAACAGTTCTCTGGGACCGAGGGACTGGTCAGCCTCTGCACCATGCCATCGTCTGGCAAGACAGGCGCACGGCGGCATATTGTGATCAATTGAAGCAGGAAGGCCGAATGGAGACCATCAGAAAAAAAACCGGTCTTGTTATCGACGCATATTTTTCCGGTACCAAATTAAAATGGTTGCTCGACCATGTGCCGGGTGCACGCGCCAGGGCAGAAAAGGGCGAACTGTGTTTCGGAACCATTGACTGCTGGCTATTGTGGAAATTGACCAATGGAAAAGTACACGCTACGGATGTCTCCAATGCCAGCAGAACCATGCTCTATAACATTCATACACTCGCCTGGGATGAAGAGTTGTTGGATTTGATGCAGATACCCGCTTCTGTTTTGCCCGAGGTGAAAAGCAGCAGTGAGATATATGGATATACCGATCAGATTCTCACGGCACAATCTGTTCCCATTGCCGGAATAGCCGGTGACCAGCAAGCTGCTCTGTTCGGACAGATGTGTACACGTCCGGGAATGGTAAAGAATACCTATGGCACCGGTTGTTTCATGTTGATGAATACCGGAACACAGGTCGTACCCTCTTCCAACAACTTACTTACTACCATTGCCTGGAAAATTGGTGAGACTACACACTATGCATTAGAAGGAAGTGTATTCATTGGTGGAGCAGTCGTACAATGGTTGCGCGATGGATTAAAAATAATCCGGAGCTCATCAGAAGTGGAAGCACTGGCAACACAGGTTCCGCATACCGATGGTGTATATCTTGTACCGGCATTTGCCGGACTGGGTGCCCCGCACTGGAACCAACATGCCAGGGGCACTTTGTTGGGCCTAAGCCGCGGAACTACTGACGCACACATCGCCCGGGCTGCACTGGAGAGCATTGCCTACCAAACCATGGATGTACTGAAAGCCATGGAAGCTGATGCCGGGATATCGATTCGTGAACTGCGCGTGGATGGAGGAGCTACTGCCAACGACCTGCTCATGCAATTCCAAAGTGATATGTTGAATACAAAAGTGGTAAGACCTTCCATCACTGAAACCACTGCACTGGGAGCTGCTTATCTTGCCGGCCTCGCAGTTGGATATTGGAAGGATATTGATGAGATCACTACTCTCTGGCAAATTGATAAGGAGTTTCAGCCGCTCATGACGGAAGCACATAGAAATCACCTCACCCGGGGCTGGAATAGAGCCGTTTCTGCCACCATTCACTGGGCCAATGATGACAACCAACAATCATGAAGCCAACCAATGAAATGCTGATTGTACAATGAACAGAGCCTACATGCTGCAAGAGTTGCAGCAGACAGCAGAATGGGATATGATAATCATCGGTGGCGGGGCCACCGGATTGGGCACTGCGCTGGATGCAGCCGCACGCGGGTATAAAACCCTACTGCTTGAACAGGCAGATTTTGGAAAGGGAACCTCCAGCCGATCAACCAAACTCGTTCATGGCGGCGTTCGCTATTTGGCTCAGGGCAATGTTAAACTCGTGATGGAAGCCCTGAAGGAAAGAGGGCGTTTATTGAAAAATGCTCCTCATCTCACATTTGTACAACCCTTCATCGTTCCGGCTTATCGCTGGTGGGAAAAATATTATTATGCCATTGGTCTTCTCATGTATGATTTGCTCTCCGGCAGTTTGTCGTTGGGGAAAACCAAGGTGTTGAGCAAAGAAGCAACGCTCGATTGGTTGCCTTCGGTTCGAAGTGAAAAATTAGCGGGAGGTATTTTATATTTCGATGGACAATTTGATGATAGCCGGCTTTGCGTAGAACTTGCGACTACTGCTTCCAGGAGGAAAGCCATTCTTTTGAATTACGCTAAGGTGAATCACTTGGAACACGAGAAGGGGAAAATTATCGGTCTCTCATTCATCGATCAAATCAGCGGAGAAACCCACACAGTGAAAGCAAAATCAGTGGTGAATGCAACCGGCGTTTTTACTGATTCCATTTTACAGCTGGATGATGCCCGACGTCACAGCATTGTAACTCCATCACAAGGCATTCACCTGGTAGTGGCAGCAGATATCTTTCCCGGAAAAGCGGCCATGATGATTCCCAAGACAGATGATGGAAGGGTTTTATTTGCTGTGCCCTGGATGGGGAAGGTATTACTCGGTACAACGGATACTCCTGTGCAGGAAATAGAACTGGAACCCAAACCACTGGAAGCAGAGACTACCTATATCATCGAGCATTTCAACCGCTATAGCAGTAAGCCCATCAACAAAGAGGAAGTACTCAGTGTTTATGCAGGCCTTCGACCATTGGTAACACAGGAAGGTAACGGCAATACGGCCATGCTGTCTCGCGATCATACTTTGATGATTGCACCTTCCGGCCTGGTGACCATCACCGGGGGAAAATGGACTACCTACCGCAAGATGGCACAAGATGCTGTTGACAATGCGGCATTCATCGGGAAGTTGCAAAAACAGCCCTGTCCAACAAAAACCCTTCCTATTGGTGACCCGCAACACAAGGCCGAAAAAATTAAAAGTTGGATACAGGACAATGAAGAGTATGCAGCACCGCTGCATCCCGATTATACCTATAGCAGAGCTGATTTAAAATATGCATTACAACATGAACTGGCAGTAACAGTCGAAGATATACTGGCACGCAGAACCCGATTGTTGTTCCTCGATGCCCGTGCAGCATTGCAATGTGCCCCCAGGGTTGCTCGATGGATGGCGGAGGAATCTGGTCACGATGAACAGTGGCAAGAGAACCAGGTTAAGAATTTTGAATTAGTTGCCCGACACTATTTAATTAGTTAATTTGATGATCTAAAATAAAATAACATGTCACCATTCATAGCCGAACTTTCCGGTACCGCGATGATTTTAATTCTGGGAAACGGGGTTGTTGCCAATGTGATACTTGACAAGACCAAGGGCAATGGGGGCGGATTGATCGCCATTACTCTTGGGTGGGCGATGGCAGTTTTTGTTGGTGTTTACATGACTGCTACCATCAGTGGTGCGCACCTTAATCCCGCTGTTACTCTTGCTCTGGCAATGCAGGGAAAACTGGCATGGGGCTTGGTTCCTCAGTATATGGCAGCCCAATTCTTAGGTGCCATGTTGGGCTCAGGAATCGTATGGCTGATGTACCGGAATCACCTCGATGCAACCAACGATGCAGCCACCTGTCTGGCTGTCTTCAGTACCTCACCGGCTATTCATAACCCCGTACAAAATTTTTTAACAGAGATGCTGGCTACCCTTGTCTTTGTTGTTGGAATTTTATTCATCACCGCCCCGGAGCATTCGCTGGGATCCCTGAATGCATTGCCGGTTTCGTTGTTGGTACTGGCTATCGGATTAAGTCTGGGTGGGCCAACAGGATATGCCATCAATCCCGCACGTGATCTGGGTCCGCGCCTCATGCATGCTTTGCTGCCAATCAAAGGAAAGGGTGGGTCAGACTGGGGATATGCCTGGGTGCCGGTAGCAGGACCTTTGGTTGGTGCTGCAATTGCTGCATGGTTGTATTCCTGTTGCCTGAGCTAACGTTATCCGTTCAAGTTCTTTTTGCGATAGGTAACCTTGTGCGCACCTTTGCGCATGATACCCTGAAAGGGCCAGGAAAAAGTTGCTTCCTCCTGATGTGTCGGCCTTGCAGGATGGGCAAAGTAATCGGAGTAATACATCTTCAGTAAGATGATGAAATAAGAAATGATCAGCGGACCGAAAACCAATCCGGTAATACCAAAATTTTGCAGACCGATTATTTTGCCCAGAACGTTTACCAGTGGATTAACATTCGCCATTTTTTTCTCCAGAATGAAGCT
>DAIMYK010000013.1:0-14228 GCA_036734525.1 Sediminibacterium sp.
ATTGTCCCAAATTCTGATGCATCCTTTATACTTCAACATGATAATCAGGTTGAAGGAAAATTGTATCCTCAATAAAAAGTGACTTTTGCTCAAAGACATTATCATATCGATTCAGGCTTATTTCCAGGCTCACCGGTTCATACGGGAACAAAAACTTTGGAAATGGATTCTGTTGACCGGGATCCTCTATGCCGTCTTGTTCGTGATTTGTTTTGTTTATTTCAGTCAGACCTCAACTGCCTTCATAGAATGGTTCATTTTAAAAACCGGACTCCGTTCCTGGGTGGAGCGACTGAACAATGGCTCCCTCAGTTTTCTCCTGGCAATGGGCACACTGCTGGTATGGCTGATCTCTCTTTTGTTCTATTTTTCATTGTTTAAATACCTGTTCCTGATCGTAGGATCACCCATTTTTTCTTACCTCAGCGAAAAAACTGAATCGATCATGGAAGGCAGGGATTACCCCTTCAGTTTCGCTCAGTTGCTTCAGGATATGAAGAGGGGAATTTTTCTTGCATTGAGAAATAGTTTTTGGCAATCGATTTATGTACTGACCATTCTGGTTGTTAGTTTCATTCCTGTGATAGGCTGGCTTACACCCTTCATGGCAATGCTCATTGAATGTTATTATTATGGTTTTGCCATGCTCGATTATTCGATGGAACGGATGAAGATGAGTGTTCCCGGAAGCATCAGTTATATTGGCAACCACAAAGGTCTTGCCATAGGCAATGGTATGGTTTTTTATATGCTACATCTGCTCCCGATTGTTGGTTGGGTGCTGGCTCCGTCCTATGCTGTAGTAGCTGCTACCATTAGCATACAACCGCTGAAAAAAGCAGAACAGTCCATCTCCAATAGTACAACAACGGGTGTATGAACCAGTCAAGAGTTTCCGGTCGTCTCTATTTGATTCCTTGCTATTTGCAGGAAGATGCCATTCATACCATTCCTGCCTACCTGCAAAAAGCGGTTGCCAGCTGCTCAGTTTTTTTAGTGGAGAATGAAAGATCTGCCCGGCGCTTTTTGAAAAAGCTATGGAAAGAAATGGTCATCGATGATTATCGCTGGCATTTGATCGAGAATGCAGGCGAACAACAAATCGCTACCCTCTTGTCAGCCCTGAAAAACGGGCAGGATGTGGGTATTATCAGCGAAGCGGGCTGTCCGGGCATCGCCGACCCGGGTCAATTGCTGGTTAGCGCTGCTCAGGAAAAGGGATTTCAGGTTGTGCCGCTAGTTGGACCCAGTTCGATTGTACTGGCACTCATGGCATCGGGTATGAATGGACAACAATTTTCGTTTCATGGTTACCTGCCCATCGATGCAGTTGAGCGGAAGAAAAAAATCAAAGAGTTAGAATCGACTTCAGCCCGTGAAAACTCCACACAAATATTCATAGAGACCCCTTATCGCAACCATGCGATGATCAATGATATTCTGTCCACTTGCCGACCACAGACAAAACTATGTGTAGCAGTTGATTTAACCGGACCGGAAGAGAGCATTCTGACCCGCAACATCAGCGAGTGGAAAAAAATGGAACTTAACTACCATAAAAAACCGGCCATCTTTTTATTGATGGCCGGCTAATTGAAGCGTTTTTTTACAAACCATATTTATCTACCAGATAAATCAGGGCAGCCATGTTAACGGCACCCAGCAATAGTTCGCGTTTGTTGACATTTTCAAAAACATCTGTTCTTGCATGGTGGTAATCAAAGTATCGCTGAGGGTCAGGCTCTAATCCGCAAACAGGAGTTGCAAATAAACGGTTCAAGGGAGATATGTCTGCCCCGCCTCCACCAGTAGCAATTTCAGTTACACCGTAGGCACTTAACCATTTGATCCAGGAACGCATCTTTTCCAGTTGCGCAGGTTGAAGTCCGCTTACAGAAAATCCGCGGGGGGTGAACCCACCTGCATCGCTCTCCAATGCAAAAACATGCTTTTCTTTTTTGGCTTCAGCTTCCATCGCATACTGCGTTCCGCCCCTCAAACCATTTTCCTCATTAGCGAACAAAACAAACCGAATCGTACGTTTGGGTTGGTAACCCAATGCCTTGAATACCCGCATCACTTCAATAGTTTGAACCACCCCTGCCCCATCATCATGAGCGCCTTCATTGACATCCCAGCTGTCCAGGTGTCCGCCAATTGTAATGAACTCACCGGGGAATTCAGTGCCTACCAGCTCACCTACTACATTGTGGCCGATGGTGTCGTGTAAACAATTACCATTTGTGGTCATACAGGCTGTGAGTGTGGAACGCCGGGTAAGATTCCATATCTCATCAGCATCCCTTGGGCCCATGGCAATGGCAGGAATCCGGGGAAAAGAATCGTTATAGGTCATGGCACCTGTGTGGGGATCATTGGCATACGATTCCGTGAGCGACCGAATCATAATACCTACGGCGCCATATTTTGCTGCAACACTAGCACCATTTCTCCGGTAAATACCTGTTTGACCGTAAGAAACGCCTGGATCAATATTGGTGGGATCAAATCCCTTGTTGAAGAAAACAATTTTTCCTTTCGCACTGTCTTTTCTCTTTTCCAGCTCTGCAAAATCTGCTACCGCAAGAACCGGAGCGGTAATGGTTCCTTTGCCAATAGAGTTGCCTAATGCCAACACATCCAACTTCTTTGCAAATGGTTTGTTATTCATGGAAATGATGGAAGCAGAGTCGGTTCCACCCCTTACCCAATGAGGAATCATGCACTTTTGTAAAAAAACCATGTCGGGGCCAATCATTTCCATGGTAAATTTGCCCCAGCTAACTGCTCTGACAAATTGAGGTGAACCGGATAAACGACCACCGATCTGTTTGGTAAGTTGTCGCAAAAGTTCATAAGACTTACCATTGCGGAGGATGTCGTCGGAAATTTTTTTGATGAAGAGTGAATCAGGGTCGGGCTGGGCTGCACATAGCATAGGCAGCACCAGAAGGATAATGGATAGATTTTTCATGGGATAAATATAAAGAATAGATGAACTCTGACCGAATTTTATCCTTACTTTTCACAACGACTGATTGTTAAATAGCTGATATAAAAAACTGCTGATATATGAAAATAGGAATCGTTTGTTATCCCACTTTCGGCGGCAGTGGTGTGCTGGCAACAGAATTAGGAAAGGCACTGGCAGATAAAGGTCATCAGGTGCATTTCATCACTTATCAGCAACCGGTAAGATTGAATGTTTTCAATGCGAATATTTTCTACCATGAAGTAAGAGTCCCTACTTACCCGCTGTTTGATTATCCGCCGTATGAACTGGCATTGGCAAGTACCATGGTAGATGTTATCATCAACCACGACCTTGATCTGCTGCATGTTCACTATGCCATCCCACATGCATCTGCCGCCTATATGGCCAAACAAATTGTGAAACAGAAAAATGGCAGAAACATTCCGGTGATTACTACCCTTCATGGTACCGATATCACTCTTGTAGGAAAAGACAAGACCTATGAACCGGTAGTTACTTTCTCCATCAATGAAAGTGATGCCATCACTGCTGTTTCCAGAAATCTGAAGGAAGAAACCTATCGCTTTTTTGACATCAAAAAAGAAATTGATGTGATCTACAACTTCGTGGATGTGCATCGATTTGATAAAAAACCACTGGAAGCTTTCAGAAAAGTGATCGCTCCCGACAACGAAAAAATTCTAATCCACGCCTCCAATTTCAGAAAAGTAAAAAGGGTAGATGATGTAATCAAAGTTTTTGCGCAGGTTTCAAAAGCATTACCGGCAAAACTATTAATGGTAGGTGATGGACCAGAAAGACATGCAACGGAAGAATTGTGCCGCCAGTACGGAGTTGATGCACAAGTAAGATTTTTGGGCAAACAAGAACAAATGGAAGACATTCTCGCTGTGAGCGATCTGTTCCTGCTTCCTTCCGAATATGAAAGTTTTGGTCTGGCTGCTTTGGAAGCGATGGCAGCAAGAGTGGTGGTGATCAGCTCTGATGCGGGCGGACTTGCTGAAATCAACGTGCATGGCAGCACAGGCTTTCTCACACAGGTGGGGGATGTTGATGCCATGAGCAAGCACGCCATTGAGCTATTGAGCAACAATAGTTATCTGGCTGAAATGAAAGAAAAAGCTTACCAGCATGCCTGCCAGTTTGATATCAGCAAAATCATTCCGCAATACGAAAAATTATACAGCAGGTTCTGCCGGATGGAGACGGGTAAAAACTGTTGATGGGTAAACTCAGGCTGAAGTCACTTCATCTATACTGTGCAATAAAATCTGAATTACCTCCTCCAATACATCTTCGTCTATGGTTAGCGGTGGGGCGATACGCAAACGGTCGGGAGCGAAGATGAACCAATCGGTGATTAATCCATTTTTTACACATTAATGTACTACTAGCTGGTACAGCGTTGAAGTGGCAAACTGAAGCGACATACAACAGCCGGCAGATTGTACAGACTGTATAGCAGGATGCTGCAATTTCTTTAGTAATAATTTTTCTTTCTCCTTCACCCGATGGATGCAACCTGATGATAATAAAACTTCCATAGCTGCCATCCCTGCAGCGCAGGAAACAGGATGTCCACCAAATGTGGTGATATGTCCGAGTACGGGTTGATAGCTTAGTTGGTGCATCCTATCTTTGGATGCAATAAAAGCCCCCAGGGGCATACCTCCACCCAGGGCTTTGCCCAGCAGCAGAATATCAGGCTGAATACCCATCTGTTCAAATGCCCAGAGGGTTCCCGTTCTTCCAAACCCTGCCTGAATCTCATCGAGAATTAACAATGTTCCGGTAGCATCACATTTTTTTCTTATTTGCTGCAGCCATCGAGGATCGGGGGCGGTAACACCACTCTCTGCCTGTACTGTTTCCAATATCACACAGGCAGTTGTATGATCAATGGCTTCCAATACTTCGTCCTTCCCGTAGGGAAAATGATATATTCCGGGTAAGAGGGGCCTGAATGACCTCCTCCAATATTCATCTCCAATCAGACTGAGTGCGCCCTGTGTACTTCCATGATAAGCATGATCGAAAGCTATAATTCTACTGCGCCCCGTAACGCGCTTGGCGAGTTTCATGGCTCCCTCTGTTGCCTCAGCACCACTGTTGGTGAAATATACACAGTCCAGCTCAGGAGGCAGGTGGGAAGTGAGCAGCCGGGCATAAGAGACCACCGGAGATTGAATGAGTTCACCGTACACCATCAGGTGCATATAGCGGGCTGCCTGCTCCTGCACGGCTTGCACAACGGAAGGGTGCGAATGTCCTATATTGCTGACACTGAATCCTGCTATCAGATCGATGTACTGCTTACCGGAAGCATCCCAGAGATAGACCCCCTCAGCCCTGACAATTTCCAGGTTCATAGGTGCAGGTGATGTCGGTGCCAGGTGTTGCTGAAAAAGTTGTCGAAGGTTCATGGGGTGGTTTCAGGCTTTCGGGAATTGGTATTCCGTTGTCAGCAAAATTAACCGAATAGAAGTATCTTCACTGTGAAAAAAATACCATGGCCACGATCCTGTCACTTCCCGGTAAAGAACCCAAGTTCGGGGAACGCTGCTTCCTCGCACCGAACGCCACTGTAGTCGGAGAAGTGAGTATGGGAGATGATTGCAGCATCTGGTTCAATGCTGTTGTTCGGGGCGATGTTCATTTTATTCAAATGGGTAATCGCGTGAATGTTCAGGATGGAGCTGTAATTCATTGTACCTATCAAAAACACCCAACCCGCATCGGTAATAATGTTTCCATAGGTCACCTGGCACTGGTACATGGATGTACGATACATGATGACGTGCTGATTGGCATGGGTGCCATTGTGATGGATGAATGTGTGGTACACAGCAATTCCATTATCGCTGCAGGTGCTGTTTTACTGGAGGGAACCATTGTAGAAGCCGGATCTATCTATGCCGGAGTTCCTGCCCGTAAAGTAAAAGAAATATCACAGGAGCTGATCAGCGGGGAGATCAACCGCATTGCGCGGAATTACACTCAATATGCAGACTGGTACAAAGATGCAGTTGAAATATCCGGTCCTCAATCTTAAATTATGAAACTATTCCGCCTGGTCTTTTTACTAACCACTATTGTCATTACAATTAGCTCCTGTGGCATTTTAGGCAAGCGGAAATCAGGCTGCCCACAGGGAAGGAATGTTGGCGCAGAGCGTATTCTTCAGGGGGATAAAAAAGCAATGAAAATTGCTTCTAAAAAAAGTAAACTGAAAATCTAATCAGTACGATTTTTCTGAAAGAGTATCCAATATGGTTCTGTAACTGATGTACCGTTCCTCAGATACTGTTCCATGGGCAAGTCCTGCCTTTACGGCACAATCTGATTCATTGATGTGCATACAATCATTGTAGCGACAATTGGGAAGCAGCTGGAGCATCTCCGGAAAATAATGTGAAAGTTCCTGGCGGCTGATATCCACCAAACCAAATTCCCGCAAGCCCGGCGTATCAATCAGGCTTCCTCCCTCCGGCAAGTCAAACATCTCTGCGAAAGTAGTTGTGTGCAAACCTTTACCACTCCATTCACTCACCTCAGACGTGCGCAATTGAAAATCGGGGAAGAGTGCATTGATGAAGGAAGACTTCCCCACACCACTATGCCCACTGAGTAAGGTGATGCGATTGGTGAGTAGTTCCTTCACGGGTGTTAGTCCGGTCTTTTCCTGCACACTGATCAGATAAACAGGATAGCCCGCTGCTGTATAAATTTCCCGACAGCGGTCGAATAGCGCCATTTCTTTTTTTCGGTAGAGGTCTGACTTATTAAAAACCAGTATCGCAGGAATATGAAAGGAGGCGGAAGATACCAGGAAACGATCGATGAAGCCCAACGATGTTTTGGGAGTAGTCAGCGTCACCAGCAAAAGACTTTGATCGAGGTTACTGGCGATGATATGATGCTGGTGTTTGTTGTGTGGAGAAACCCTTGCTACATAATTTTTCCGGTCTGCAATAGCGGTGATTACGGCCGAGCGTTCTTCCCCTTCTTCCAGCATGATCTCCACTTCATCCCCAACAGCAATCGGATTGGTAGAAGTAATTCCATCTACTTTAAATACCCCTCTTGCCCGGGACTGATAAAATTGGCCATCAGCGCCCTTGGCGAGATACCAGCTTCCGGTTGATTTATAGATGATGGCTTTCACTGCTACGAAGATAACAAGGGAGCGGAATACATGCCGAAAAACAAAAATTCTATGGGTGCGCTAAAATTTGCTAAACATTAACCAATAAAACAGCCAAAACATGTATCATAACCAAGGCAGCCCGGTAAAATCAATATCTTCGCGGGATATGGAGAAGTTTGCACATGATAGTATAGTGCCCGATGAGCAAAGTAACCTGGAAAAAAAAGACCAGGTAGCTGGCATGTTCGACAACATAGCAGGCAGGTACGACATGCTCAATAGGGTTTTGAGCGGCGGCATAGATATTATCTGGCGGAAGAAAGCCCTGCGTGAATTGAAATCACTGCGTCCCGCGAGGATGCTGGATGTCGCCACGGGTACTGCAGATGTTGCCATCATGACGAACCGGCTCTTGCAACCCGAGCACATTACCGGCATTGACATTTCTGAAGGCATGCTGGCATTGGGCAGGAAAAAAGTAGACGATCTTAACCTGGGTCAAGTCATCACATTGGAATACGGTGATAGTGAACAGCTTCGCTTTGAGGACAATAGTTTTGATGCCATCACCGTTGCTTTTGGTGTAAGAAATTTTCAAAATTTGCTGAAGGGCTTGCAGGAAATGTACCGCGTACTTCGACCCGGAGGAAAATTGGTTGTACTGGAGTTTTCCAGACCTACCGGAATGGGTGTGAAACAGTTCTATGAGTTGTACATGAAATATGCCGCACCGGCTGCCGGAAAGCTACTATCACGCAATCAGCAGGCATATGAATACCTCAACAATAGTATACAGGCCTTTCCGGAGGGAGAATCTTTCTTGCAGATCCTTCGCAATGCGGGATTCAGCAAAACATACCTGAAAAAACTGAGTTTCGGAATATGCACCATTTACTGCGGAAGCAAGTAATTTTTCCGGTCATATTATTTTTTGTAGCCACAGGCTCCCTTCATGCACAATACATGAAAGAGGTTTATCGTCCCTATCACGATGATATGACCTATTATTTCGGTTTGTCACTTGGATACAACAGTACATTTCTCAATTTCAACCGTTCGCCTGCATTAAACCAAACAGACAGCATCATCGTTGCTGAGCCGGGCAAAAGCGGGGGGGTCACTATGGGACTTCTGGCGACAGCAAGATTAAACGAACATTTTCAATTTCGCATCAATCCTTTGCTGGTTATTGGAGGTGCCAAATACCTCGCCTATACTTTAAAAACAACCAGTCCGGGCGAAGCACCCAATCAACTTCAAACACTTCCCGCAACCATTGTCAGTTTTCCATTTCAGGTAAAGTTCAATTCCGACCGCATCAGAAATTTCCGAACCTACATGATGGCCGGTCTCAAATATGATATCGATCTTTCCAGCAACTCAACTGCGAGAAGCAACCAAGACCTGATCAAACTCAGTAGAACAGACTATGGTTATGAATTAGGATTGGGGTTTAATTTTTATCTGCCTTTTGTAACCATCTCACCGGAAATCAAGATCAGCAATGGATTGGCCAATCTACACAGGCCTGATCCGACACTTAAATATTCCAATGTACTGGATCGTATCTTTTCGCGAATGGTTGTTTTCTCGATTCATTTCGAAGACTAACTTGTCTTTAGTCATTGCATCCCTACCAATTTTGTAGATTTGCTTAGAGGGCTAAAAAAGTCCATTCACAATGAAAGCAGATAATACCACCCTGATTGATCTTTCTATATTTCATCCTGATGCCGAGCAATCGGTATTTCATCGGCTGAATTATACCCAGACCAACGAGGGAAGGGAATACCTGCGCATGCTTTTATCAAATCCTCTACATTCAGTTGCAGCCATCGCAGATACGCAGGTAACACTTCACCATCTAACATCCGTTCTGAATAAGTGGCCCAAACAAATTTCGAATGGAACCATCATGGTACTGGAGAAATTTTATGAAACCCCCATTGATAAACTGCCCGGTCATCCGGGATATTTCGACAGCTTCATCTACCAATTCCTTTCAGCCACAGATTACTCATTGACCAAATACACAATTGAACATGCCATTGATTTTATCAAGGGCATGAATATCATCGTCGATTTACTTGAAGAAAGCAATAGTAAACTTCTGTTAAGTTGGAGGGATCGTATCCGGTATTTACTTAGAAAGGAAGAAATCGGTAAGATGTTGGTACTGGATAAAAAACAATGTTCAGCGAAAGAAATTCTTGAGCTGGGCAACTTCCTGCGCCAGCAGTATAAAAATGATTTGTTTGAACTGATTGATATCTATCACAAGATGGATGCCTATTTAAGTCTGGCGATTGCAGGGAATCAGTTGGGACTTCAATTCCCTGAAGTAACAGATAGTGAAACACCATTTCTGGAAGCGGAAGGATTATTCCATCTTTTATTATCTGTGCCCACACCTTATGATATCAGGATGAATCAAACTGAAAATTTTATTTTCCTGACCGGAGCTAATATGGCGGGTAAAAGCACTTTTATCAAAGCGGTTGGCATTGCCGCCTACCTGGCACATATTGGTATGGGCGTACCGGCAAAAAACATGAAGATTGCACTCCTGAATGGAATTCTTAGCAATATTCAGGTGAGCGACAATCTGATCAGGGGGGAGAGCTATTTCTTTAATGAGGTACAGCGTATCAAAAACACCATTGAGACAATCAACCAGGGAAATAAATGGCTCATACTGATTGATGAATTATTTAAAGGTACCAACCAGGAGGATGCCATTCGCTGTAGTACTGCAGTGATGGAGGGTCTCAGCAAAAAAAGGAACAGTCTGTTCATCTTGTCCACACATTTATATGAAATTGGCGTTACGCTACAGCAGTATTCCAATATTCAGTTTCGCTATTTTGAGACATCTGTTGCTGCAGGAGAATTACAATTCAGCTACCAGCTCAAGCCGGGCATCAGCAATGACCGCCTGGGCTACCTGATTTTACAAAAAGAAGGCGTCCTGGATTTACTCCGGCAGCTTTAGCACTGAGCAGAAACCACTTGTTTTTTTCCGTTAAAAAACGGAGGAAATTGTAGGTGTTTTAACGGATACAACTTCCCGTGAAATCACTCCATCCGGTGATTGATTTACACAAAATCCGGAATTCAGCCCTTACCTGGCAAATAAAACCATTGGCAACTACCGTAATTTCTGCTAAACGTAATAGGTGATTTAACGGTAGTTATTACCCGTATAAACACTGTGATGACAGAATTAACCTTCCGCTACCTTGTGCCCCTGAGATGACAATACTAGAGAACAGAAAAAATGAACAATGCTGGTAAAAACATTTGGTAGTGCTGTGTTCGGTGTGGAAGCAATTTCCATAGCCATTGAGGTAAATGTTAGTATGGGACAAGGGTACCACATCGTTGGGCTGCCGGACAATGCTGTAAGGGAAAGTTTGCAACGCACCGAAAGTGCGATCAAAACAAATGATTACCACATGCCCCGCACCAAGATCATCGTTAATCTGGCACCTGCGGATATTCGTAAAACAGGCTCTGCCTTTGACTTACCAATAACGATGGCTGTGCTGGCAGCCAGTGAGCAATTGCAAAATCCTGAAAGGCTGTCAGATTATGTTGTGATGGGAGAACTGGGATTGGATGGCTCGGTACAACCCATCAAAGGGGCATTGCCCATGGCTTTGCAGGCAAAAAAAGACGGTTTCGCAGGATTGATTGTTCCCATTGGCAACGCCCGCGAGGCAGCCATGGTGGAAGATCTGCCAGTTTACGGAGTTTCGCACCTGAGAGAGGTAGTCGAGTTTATTCGGGAAGCAGAGAGTCTTCGGCCTGTTCATGTGAATACACAGGAAATGTTTTCTCTCGGACCTGCCAACGATGACTTCGATTTTAGTGAGGTCAAAGGACAGGAAAATATCAAGCGGGCGATGGAAATTGCGGCAGCGGGAGGACATAATGTGCTGCTGATCGGACCGCCGGGGGCGGGAAAAACCATGTTGGCGAGAAGGCTCACCACCATCCTTCCTCCTCTTAGTATGCAGGAAGCACTGGAGACAACTAAAATACACAGTGTTGCCGGCAGACTTCCTGAAAACTGTGCCCTCATCAGCAAGAGACCCTTCCGGGCCCCACACCATACCATTTCAGACGTGGCGCTTGTCGGGGGCGGAGGTACCCCTCAGCCCGGTGAAATATCCCTGGCACACAATGGAGTGCTTTTTCTCGATGAATTACCGGAATTTAAAAGAACTGTGCTGGAAGTGATGCGTCAACCCATGGAAGAGAGGAAAGTCACTATTTCAAGGGCAAAAATGGCACTTGATTTTCCCGCCAACTTTGTGTTGATCGCCTCCATGAATCCCTGTGCCTGTGGTTACTTCAACCACCCTGAAAAAGATTGTACCTGTCCGCCCGGCTCTGTTCAGAAATACCTGAACAAAGTATCGGGGCCCTTACTTGACAGAATTGACTTACATGTGGAAGTGACCCCGGTTTCTTATACAGAAATCAGCCAACAACAACCGGCAGAAAGTTCAGCCAGCATTCTTTCCCGGGTAATGGTGGCAAGAAAAATTCAGAACGACAGGTACAGAAAATATGCCGGCATGTATTCCAATGCACAGATGAATAGCCAGCTTTTGCTGGCATTCTGCGGAATTACCCCCGCTGGAGAACAATTACTGAAAAACGCCATGGAAAAATTGAACCTGAGTGCCCGGGCGGACGACCGCATACTGAAGGGCAGCAGAACAATAGCTGATCTGGAGGGAACAGAGAATATTGAAACCCACCACCTGGCAGAGGCAATACTCTATCGAAGTCTTGATCGTGAGGGATGTTTGAGCTAAAAGAATCCTGTTCAATACATTCCGGCTGCCAGCATAACAAGCGTACAAGCTTCTACCGGCTCAATTCCTTTGACACGAAGCATTTCCTCCAGCTCGTCATTTTCAGTACCGGGATTAAAAATTACCCGACGAGGCTTTAGTCCAAGAATATAATCGTAAGCTGCAACCTGCAATGCCGGATTGAGGTATAGCGTTACCGTATCTACATCATTTACAACTGGTTCTCCCGTTACAATGGGAGTTTCATTGATCTTACCCTCGCGCTTTCCGACAGCTACCACCGGATGCCCCTTTTCCCGCAGACGCTCTACAGCTAAAAAACTATATCGATTGGGATTATCAGATGCTCCCAGCACCACTGTCTTTTTCATACACCAAAAATAGCTCTTTCATCGCTCCTCACAATAGAATCGACTCCTTACCGGCCGGCAATTAGCTGCCAACGGCATCTTTGTTCGCAGAAGTTCGGGTTCAGCCTGACAATCGGCTTTGAGAAATAAAAAAATTATAGCAGTCAATTTGATAAAAGGAAAATATTTTTTTCTAACTTCCGTCAGTTATAAAATCTCCTAAACTAACAACACCATGGCAAAAGCAACCAAAAAAAAATCAGCTGCCAAAAAGGTAGCACCTAAAAAGAAAGCAGCTGCCAAGAAACCCGCAGCAAAAAAGAAAGCAGCTGCAAAAAAACCTGCTGCAAAAAAGAAAGCTGCAGCTAAGAAAAAAGAAGCTGACAAAAAACCTGCAGCAAAAAAGCCGGCAGCAAAAATAGGAATCGGTTCTAACACCCAAAATAAAGCAGCCAAAAAGAAATCAGCGGCTTAAAAAAAAGCTGCTGCGAAAAAACCCGTAGCAAAAAAACCAGCTGCAAAAAAGAAGGCACCCGCTAAAAAGCCCGCTGCACCCAAACCCGCTCCGGTGGTAGCTGCGCCGGCTCCGGCTCCGGCACCAGCACCGGCCCCTGCTCCAACTCCAGCTCCAGCTCCTGAGGGAGGCAATAGCTAACACAGGGACTACATTTTTTTAATCCGGAGAACTGATGTGTTTTCCGGATTTTTTTTATCTATCATTTTTTATCTCACCCAAGCAACCAACCCCATGCGCCAACTGGTCATCCTCCTTTTTCTGCTGACATCAATATCTCTGCAGGCACAAAACAATTCACGACTCTCAGAAAAGACGGCAAAATTTGTTCGCTATGACGGATTCTTTCCTTTTTACTGGGATGCTGCCAACGGAAAAATATGGCTGCAGGTAAATAAAATTGGAACAGAATTTTTATACGTCAATAGCCTGCCGGCCGGATTGGGTTCTAACGATATCGGACTGGACAGGGGACTGATTGGGGATAGCCGGATTGTTAGTTTTCATCGGGTGGGGAAGAAACTCTTGTTGATTGAGCCCAACTACAGCTATCGGGCATCCTCGGAGGACTTAAGAGAAAAAAAGGCAGTTGCGGAGTCCTTTGCACAGTCTACCATCGCCAGCTTTACAATTGAAGAAGAGGAGAATGGCCAGCTATTGGTAGATGCGACCTCATTTTTCCTGCGTGATGCCATGCAGGTAACCGACCGTCTCCGCATGATGAAACAGGGTTCCTATACCCACAATGAATCCCGCTCAGCGATCTATCTGCCCAACACACGAAACTTCCCCCTCAACACAGAATGGGAAGCCATCGTTACATATACAGGTGGTGCGGATGCCGGAAGATTCGTGCAATCAGTTGTACCAAGTCCGGAAGCCATTACCCTGCGCATGCACCATTCCTTCATTCAATTGCCCGATAACGAGTACCAGCCCCGTCGTTATGATGTGCGCAGCGGATACAATGCTATCAGCTACTTTGATTATAGTACCCCATTCACAGATCCCATCCGTCAACTCTTCATCACACGTCACAGATTGAAGAAAAAAAATCCGGAGGCCGCTGTGAGCGAAGCCGTTAAGCCCATCGTGTATTACCTCGACAATGGAACCCCCGAACCCATTCGCAGTGCTTTGCTGGAAGGAGGAAGTTGGTGGAACCAGGCATTCGAAGCGGCCGGTTATAAAAATGCATTCGTCATTAAAATGCTGCCCGATTCAGCAGATCCGATGGACATCCGTTACAATGTGGTCAATTGGGTGCACCGTTCTACCCGTGGCTGGAGCTACGGCATGAGCATCACCGATCCGAGAACAGGTGAAATCATTAAAGGACACGTAAAGCTGGGTTCGCTGAGGGTAGGACAAGATAATTGGATATTTCACGGACTTC
>DAIMYK010000014.1:0-14116 GCA_036734525.1 Sediminibacterium sp.
AAATTTCGATTTCCGAATTTTCCTGCTTAACCCAGTTCAGGATAAAGAGGGAATTGTGACATGAAATCATTCACCTGTTTCCTGATAGCTGCTATCGCAACCGCATCTTCCGCATTCATCAGTACCCGGTCAATACAATCTACTACCCAGTCCATGTGTTCTTCTTTCATGCCTCTTGTTGTGATTGCAGGCACACCGAGACGAATTCCGGAGGTTACAAAGGCACTTTTATCGTCATAAGGTACCATATTTTTATTGGCGGTGATATCTGCCTGCACCAGTGCCTGCTCAGCTTTTTTGCCACTGATGTTTTTGTTGCGCAGATCGATTAATACAAGGTGATTGTCAGTTCCGCCGCTGATGATTTGGTAGTCGCGGCGATTGAGTGCTGCTGCCATAGCCTGGGCATTGTTCACCATTTGTTGTGCGTAGCTTCCGAATTCATCTGTGAGTATTTCTCCGAATGCCACTGCTTTGGCTGCGATCACATGCTCCAGCGGACCACCCTGAATACCCGGAAAAACTGCTAGATCCAGGAGATTACTCATCATACGGAGATTGCCCTTTACATCTTTTAGCCCGAAAGGATTTTCAAAATCCTTGCGCATCATAATAACTCCACCGCGGGGGCCGCGCAATGTTTTGTGGGTGGTGGATGTTACGATGTGACAATGGTCAAAAGGATCATTCAATAATTTTTTGGCAATCAATCCTGCCGGGTGTGCAATATCTGCCTGCACAAAAGCACCAATCTCATCGGCGATAGTCCTGATACGGGCATAATCCCAGTCTCTGCTATAGGCACTTGCACCGCAAATGATGAGTTTGGGACGGTGCTTTCTGGCTTGTTCTGCCAATTGTTCGTAATCAATGAGACCTTCTTCGCGGGTGACGCTGTAAAAATGAGGTTGATATAATTTACCACTATAGTTCACGGCAGAACCATGGGTCAGATGTCCTCCCATGCTCAGATCAAGTCCCAGTATCGGATCACCGGGTTGTAGCAAAGCAAGAGCAACAGCAGCATTCGCCTGTGCTCCACTGTGAGGTTGAACATTGGCATACTCCAGGCCGAAGATGGCTTTTAATCTATCTATGGCCAGCTGTTCTGTCTGGTCAACGATTTCGCAACCGGCATAATACCTTTTGCCGGGATACCCTTCTGCATATTTGTTTGTCATTACTCCTCCCATCGCCTGCATAACCTGAAGGCTGGTGAAGTTTTCTGAGGCAATGAGTTCGATTCCGTGTCTTTGTCTTTCCAACTCCTGTTTTATCAGGTCAAAAACCACTGTATCCCGCTGCATAATTTCTTTTTTGCAAAGATAAGCAGTGGCGCATCTTTAAGAGGCAGATAATGCCGGCCTGTGCGGTGCGTGGAAAAGAAGTAGTTAAATCGTGGGAAAACTTCCCACAAACACAGCAAAAATGGAAGAGGTTAGGGGATTTCCCTATATTCGTAACCCCGATTCCGATGGTACAGAACAGGGAGTTGTATCGACATCTCTTTTAACTGAATGCTGAATTATGAAAGCTATTATACCGGTGGCCGGTGCAGGAACTAAATTACGGCCCCATACCTATACACAACCCAAGGCACTTATACCCATTGCCGGTAAAACCATACTGAGTTTTATCGTCGATCAGTTACACGAAGCAGGGATCCGAGAGTTTATATTTATTGTCGGTCACATGGGCGAAAAGATCAGGGACTATGTTCAACAAACCTATCCGGATCTCACATCCCATTTCATATTTCAAAATACACGACAGGGTACCGGCCATGCCATCGAACTGACAGGTAATATTGTTGCTGGTGATGAGGTATTTGTAGTTTTAGGAGATACTATTTGTGATTTCGACATCCGCGAGGTGTTGGATAGTCCATACAATATGTTGGGCATTAAAAAAGTAGATGACCCCCGCGATTTCGGTGTGGCTTTGGTGGGAGATGATGAATTCATTGAGCAGGTAGTAGAAAAGCCATCCATTCCAAAAAGTAACATGGCATTGGTAGGTCTCTATAAAATCCGGGAGACCTCAATCTTATTTGAATGTTTGCGTCAATTGTTCAGTGGTTCACCGGGAACAGACGGGGTCTATCATCTTACTGATGCCATTGATTGCATGATTCAGCGGGGTGCCCGCTTCAAAGCATTCAAAGTGAAAAACTGGTTTGACTGCGGGAAAAAGGAAACATTACTGGAGAGCAATGCCATTTTACTTAAAAAGTCCGGAGGAAATATTAGGTCTGAACATCAATACCCCAATACCATCATTATTCCACCAGTGAGCATTGCCCCGGGTTGTGATATTGCCAACTCCATTATCGGGCCACATGTAGCCATTGGTGCGAATGCCCGTGTGCATCATTCAATTGTTCGCGACAGCATCATCGGATCTTTTACGCATCTTCATGAAGTTGTTCTCGATCACTCGTTAATAGGCAGCGATGCTTCAGTGAAAGGATTGAGCAGAACGCTTAATATTGGGGATAATACAGATATCGATTTTGGGTAGTCATTAATCTTCCGTTCATGGAATTATTCAGCAACAATCCTATTACCCGGTTATTTGGTATTCAATATCCTATAGTACAGGGAGGAATGGTCTGGGCCAGCGGCTGGAGATTAGCCAGCGCAGTGAGTAATGCCGGTGGATTAGGTCTTATTGGAGCAGGAAGCATGTATCCGGAAGTGCTGCAGCACCACATCCGTCAATGTAAACAGGCTACACAACAACCTTATGGCGTCAATATTCCGTTGATGTATCCGGATGTGCCGGCGTTGATACAAATTATCATAGAGGAAAAAGTACCGATTGTTTTTACCAGTGCCGGTAATCCCGCTTTGTATACTCAACAGCTCAAGGAAAAGGGAATAATTGTGGTACATGTGGTTAGTAGTAGTCAGTTTGCGAAGAAGGCAGCAGCAGCAGGATGTGACGCTGTGGTGGCGGAAGGTTTTGAAGCAGGCGGGCATAACGGACGAGAGGAAAAAACAGCCATGGTTTTGGTACCTATGGTGAAGGCTGCAGATGATATACCCGTAATCGCTGCCGGCGGCATTGCTACCGGTAAACAAATGCTCGCTGCTTTTGCTTTGGGGGCAGCCGGAGTTCAGGTAGGTTCCAGATTTGTTTGTACTCCTGAAGCTTCCTCTCATCGGGCTTTCAAAGATGCCATTCTTGCTGCTCCGGAGGGAGCAACTTTGTTGTCTTTAAAAAAACTGGCTCCGGTGCGCTTGTTGAAAAATGATTTTTTTTGGCAGGTGCAGGAAGCAGAAGGCAGAGGGGCATCCAAAGAAGAATTACAACAATTGCTCGGAAGAGGCAGGGCCAAAAAAGGGATGTTTGAAGGGAATCTTAAGGAAGGCGAATTAGAAATCGGACAAGTCCGCTCTCTGATTCAAGATATACGTCCGGCAGGAGAAATCGTTCAGGAATTCATAACAGAATTCATGGAGGCACGCGAAAGACTAATTTCTTCCGATAAATAATTCCATCCACTATTTGTGTAAATAAAATGAGTTGGCCTGTGCCTTGCAGGTAACCACCAGCTCATTGATGCATACATGTTCCGGCAGATTGGCTGCATAATAAATAATGTCGGCAATATCTTCTGCCTGCAAGGGCTGATAACCCTCGTACACTGCAGCAGCTTTTTCTTCATTTCCTTTGAAGCGAACCACTGAAAACATTGTTTCAGCAGCACCCGGATGCACGACAGTGACTTTGATACCGGAAGAAAGTAAATCTATCCGCATGGCTTTGGAGATGGCATCTACGGCATGTTTGGTGGCACAGTAAACATTGCCGTCTTTATATACTTCCACCCCTGCGGTGGAACCAATGTTAATGATATGCCCCTTTCCCCCTGCTTTCATATAGGGAAGGATGGCCCTCGTCACATAGAGTAATCCTTTGAGGTTGGTATCAATCATCACATCCCAATCGTGCATATCTGCCTGATCAAAGGAATCCCTCCCAAGTGCCAGTCCAGCATTGTTGACCAATACATCAATGTTCTTCCATGCCTCCGGAAGAGAACCCAATTGTTCATCTACTGCTTTTTTATCCTGGACATCGAATACCAGTGGAAGTACCTGTATGTTGTGTTGGCTGGTTAATTCCTGCGACAGCAGATTCAATTTTTCTTTGCTTCTGGCAGTGATGATACAATTCCATCCATGCGAGGCAAACAATTCGGCAGTGGCTTTTCCAAATCCGGAGCTGGCTCCGGTGATGAGAATGATTTTGTTCATGTGTAAGTTCAGTTCCTACAAAACTACTTCTTCCGAGTGGCTAAAAAGGTAAATGGGAGAAATTATCTGATCAGCACAATGGTACCTTTCCTGAAAATGGTATTGCCTCTATAGTCGACTCCTTCCGCCTGGTATACATAGGTGCCCGGAGATTGATCTTTTCCTTTGTACTTGCCATCCCAGCCATCACCTATGGTGGAAGTTGTGAAAATGGGTTCACCGAGGCGGTTAAAGATGGTAAAATATTTAAGTTGTGCTATGCCAGGAGTAATCGGACGGGCGAGATCGTTTTTGCCATCTCCATTGGGTGTAAAGCAGGAGGGTACAATGATATCGGGCCCCAGATTTGCGACGCGTATGGTAGCCAGATCTGATCGCACACAGGGGCCTTCTGCCACAAAACCGCGATAGATCACAGAGTCCACGCTATTGTCCAACGTTACAATCGGATTGGGAATATTGACATTCGAAAGTCCGGTGGCGGGAGTCCAAAAATACCTAGAGCCACCCGATGCCTGCATCTGGTGTGGCTGGCCGGGTGCGAGGGTCGTATCTCTTCCGGCGTCTGCCATAACGGGTCTTAATACATTGATTTGTACGGTATCCATTACTACTTTCGGACAACCAAGCGTATCAGATACTTTTAAAATGTAGCGAGTGGTATCGGAAGGGCCTGCCAGCGGTGTGAGTGTTCTTTCATTGATCAGACTCAAGGTGGGTGTCCAGCTAAATACAGAGCCAACTGCAAGTGCACTCAGCGTGACCCTGCTGCCAAAACAAATCGTAGTGTCTTGTCCTACATTCACCTGAGGATAAGGAACTACCTTCACCCGAATACTATCAACCGCCTGACACTTGCCTAAGTTGGCGGTAACGCGGTAAAGTGTATTGGATAAGGGCTGAATCTCCGGATTTTTTACTTGATCCACCACTTCTCCTGTAGAGGCCGTCCATAAATAACTTAGCGCATAGCTAATGGGGGAAAGAGTGATTTTATCGGTTTGGCAGACGGTTGTATCTAAACCTGCATCAACATCTATGAATTGAAGCACATTGACTGTAACGGTATCCTGGCTGATGCAACCATTGTCTTCTACCCTGATGACATACCGGGTAGTATCTCGGGGATAGACGAGTGGCGTAGCAGTATTTTTAAAAAGAATTCGGTTTTCATTGGGACCAGCAGTGGGCGTCCAGTTGATGATACCGGATCCGATATTGGCTGAGAGCCGAAGTGTATCGATGCTGCAAATAAGGGTGTCTTTAAATCCGAGGGATAAGACCGGCTTATCTAAAATGGTGAGATTCCTGGTGACAGAATCTGCGCAGCCATAGGAATTTTTTATATATAGTTTTACTTGTACCGTTCCGGAGTTGGTGTAAGTCCAGGCGGTATCTTTTGCAGAGGCAGTATCACTGCTTGATGTGTTATCTCCAAAATCCCATCTGCGTTCTACAATGCTGCCATATTTGTTGGTGGAGACATCTTTGAAAGTATAGGGATTGAGATAGCAATTTCCCGAGGCAGTTAAATTCACTTTCAAATCGGGATACACCTTTACAATAGTGGTAGCAGAGTCTTTACATCCACCGGCAGTACCTACTACCAGCTTAACTGTAAAAGTGCCGCTGTCCTTTCCACTGTTCAAAAAGTCATAGGTTGGTGTAGGAGAAGAAGAGGTGTCTGAATTGATACCGGCGATGCCAAAGTCCCACAAATAAGAAGTGATATTACTATTGCTGGATTCATTCTGGAAACTTAGGGTAGTACCGTTGCAGGTAATATAACTGGGCTTCAATGCTGCAGCAGAAATTGAGCAACCGGCTACTGTGATGTGAATTTCCTTTTTCGTACTTCCGATCAGAATTCCTCCTCTGTATTCATTGGCACAAACGGCTACTACATATTGTCCGGTGACACCCGGAGCGATTCCACTGATAATGCCGGTATTGGGATCGATTGTTACATTCGTTCCTAGAGGACTAGTGCCTGGAAATGCCGGGTTATAGGGAACTGAAATATAAGGTGGATTAGATGGTGGGTTGGGTTGCGCACCGCTTCCGCCGGTTCCTCCTCCAATTAAACCATTACAAAAACTATAAATGATCTGGTCTCCATCTGCATCACTTGCACTAAAATCGAAACTAAACGGGGAATTGAAACAGACAATTGCGGTGTCTCTTTGGGCGAATACCGGGCTGCTATTCCTCGAATAATCTGTTCCATTAATCACTCCGGGAATGGTATTGGAATAGCTGACACCAATGTTTGCAGAGTTACCCGATACATTTACGATACCTGAAATCCTGCAACATCTTTGGACTGTCAGTGTGTAGCCATCGGGGTTATCAGGCAGGTCTGTTATCAATTCATACCGGTCAATTAAATAACATACACGGGGAGGATTGCTAAGACATGGACTAAAAGTGGTCTTGTCAGGATTATCAGTTCCACTGAGAACAACGGTTTCAGTTCTTATCAAAGCCCCTGTTCTGGTATTGAATATTCCAAGAAAAACCCGGCTATCTCTTTGCCCGGCCGTAGAATTACAATCTAAATATTGACGAACTGTAATCTGGTATCGTGAGGTACCTGGACTTGCACCGGGGCCCTGATAACTGTACTGAATCCAGCCTCCCTTGAGGTGGGCTGCCTGAGTGCCAAAAGCGGTGAGTAAACCTACAACTACAAGGAGCCAATATTTCATGAAATGGTAAATTAAGGAATGTTGACCGCGCATTCCACGTATGAAGATAAAAACAATCAGTCAATCGTTGCCCGAAAGCATTGATTTAAAGAAGATTTTAACGCATAGAGGCTTAAATGCCATGTTCAGCTTAACCAGTCTTTAGGCAACTTTCGTTACAAAATCTTGAATTGTACCGGCTAATTCATCGGGTGTTTCAAGCATACTCATGTGCCCCGCAGCTGCAATCTGATGAACAAAAGGTTTTTGTAATAGAGTTGATTGGAGGAGTAGATCCCTTACCGGTATCAATTCGTCCTGAATACCCAGTACCAGCAATACAGGGCATTCTAATTTTTTGAGCACCCGGTTTCTGTCCGGTCGCTGTATCATGGCACGATAATAGGCAATCAGGGCTTCTTTGGAAAATGATTTTCCCGATTCAATCAGGGCCTGAATTTTTTCCGGATGGGTTTCCCTGAACTCAGATGAAAATAATCCCGGCAGAGACATTTGTAGAAAGGCACTAGCTCCCTTGGAATCAATGAAAGCAATAGCTTGTTCTCTTTTCTGAATTCTTTCGGGGGAATCGGCATAGGCAGTAGAATGAATGAGTCCCATACCCTTCAATAGCCCGGGGAACAATTCTGCCATAGCCAATGCAATGTAACCACCCATGCTATGCCCCAGTATGATGCAGGAAGATACCTGCTCCTGGTCAAGAATTGCTTTCATCGCATGGGCCATTGAATCAATGGTGAAGGGAGATACTTTCAGCAGGGCTGATTTTCCTGAACCCGGAAGATCAGGTATCAACAGTGTTGCATGTTGCTTCAGCTTATCAATGATTGTTTCAAATACGGAGCCATCTTCCCCAAAGCCATGTAACAAAAGCAAGGAGGGACCGGTGCCTGACTTCCTGTAGAACAAATTACTTCCCTCGTAAATGAATTGCTTGGTTGTCATCTTTTCGCCCAGCGTTTTTTCAGCCACTGCCAGGAATGCCAGCTCAGTGCCAGTACTGCCATGAATGACATCAGATAATAGATCCAGTCGCCTGCTTTTACATATATACTAACATGATCATTGGCCGGTACCGGAAATTTCAGAACACCAGCTTCTGCCCAGGGAAGAGTTTGCACGATTTTACCTTGTGGATCGATGATAGCGGAGATGCCTGTATTGGCAGAACGTACTACCCATTTGCCTGTTTCAATGGCGCGAAGTCTGGCAAGATGCAGGTGTTGTCTATGTCCGGGCGTATTTCCCCACCAGCCATCATTCGTGATGATCGTAAGAATATTGGCACCCTGCTTGACATAACCACCGGTGTACTCTCCATAGATGCTTTCATAACAAATAATCGGAGCAGACTTGTAGGGGCAATCACGGTTTTGTAAAACCACCGGATTTGTCGATTTTCCATAACCGCCGGATGTTCCCCCAAACTGTTCAAACACAGGTGCAAGGAAACGTAAATAAGTTGGCATGGTTTCTACGCCCGGAGCCAATTTGCTTTTATAATAAACCTGCAGGGGTGGATTGGATTGCGCCAGCACTGCTGCGTTCATAGCATCATAAAAATTACCATTGGCATCCATGCGGGCAGTGGGAGAAGTTTTTTCTTTTCCATAATTAACAAATAACTCGATCCCACTTAGTAAAGCAAGTTTCGGATACCGATTCAGTAAAGCAAAGATTGGCTGGTAATAAGTGTTCGTTGCTGTATTGTCCTGCCAATCGCCTGCACTCATGGCTGTTTCAGGCCAAACAATTAGACGGGTATTGCTGTCAATCTGCTGTTCGGTCAATGTGACCAATCGGTTGATCTGCTCACCCAGTGTTGTAATGGAAAATTTTTGATATGGGTCAATATTGGGTTGTACAACAACCACATTTCCCGGTGTAGTAGATGAAGGGGTAGGGGATAATTCACTGTACCTGTTATAGGAGATCAAAAAGCAAACCAACACAATAAGGGTATACAGCGCAGGGCGTTTCGATAGGATGGGTTGTTTTTGCAACCATGCCCTGAATATATCAAAGAGACAAATATTGACGATCAATACCAGAAAGGTACCTCCTCCAATACCGGTAATTTCATACCACCGAACCCAGGAAGGATGCATGCAAAATACATTGCCCAGGTGTAGCCAGGGCCAACTGATTTGCCAGTTCAGATGAATCAGTTCGAAAGTCATCCAGAAAAATACCAATGCACTATAACCGGCTCTTGTTCCATACTGGCGCATGAAATTCCTGTAGCCAAGCCAGGGCACACACATCAAGAGACTATTGGCAATAATGGCAGCAATGGTACCCACATCGGTTGAATTCCAGATCCACCAGGTAGTGCCTGTGTTCCAGATCAGCATCGTTAAAAACACCTGTCCAAACCAGGTGATTTTACGGGTTGGCTCTACCGCTAAAAAAAGGAGTGGGATCCAGGCGACAAAGATCAGCCAGGTAAAAGGGTAGTCCGGCCAAGCTGCTACCAGCATGAAGCCTGAAAGACAACTGAGTAACCAGCGCAAAGAGTTTTTCAATGAATGTATATTGATCGTTGAAAAGAAGAATCCGTTTGAATGACAAGCGCTACTTCACCCTTACTTTTTACTGTAATTGGGTGCTTCCTTCGTAATGTCAACATCATGGGCGTGGCTTTCTTTCATGCCGGCAGCAGTGATCTGAACGAAAGAAGCTTTTTGCAATGCCTCCACATTTTTTGCTCCGCAATAACCCATACCAGCTCTGAGTCCGCCCACATATTGATAAACGATTTCCGACAAGGCACCTTTATAGGGAACTCTTCCCTCGATACCTTCGGGAACAAATTTTTTGATATCATCTTCCACATCCTGGAAATAGCGGTCGCTGCTTCCCTGGCTCATAGCTCCCATGCTTCCCATACCACGGTATTGTTTGAATTTCCTTCCGTCATAAATGATGGTTTCACCCGGACTTTCCTCTACGCCTGCAAAAACACTTACCTTCATACCAGCACCTGCTCCTGCGGCGCGGGCTTTCACCAGATCGCCCGTATATCGAATCCCTCCAACAGCAATTACTGATTTGTTCTTTCCCTTTAGTGCTGCTGCAGTCTCCATGATAGCAGTTAACTGGGGCATGCCGGCACCGGCTACAATACGGGTGGTGCAGATAGAACCCGGACCAATACCCACTTTCACACAATCTGCCCCGGCTTCCGCCAGCGCTTTGGCACCGGCCGCGGTAGCTACATTCCCTGCGATGATATTGAGTCGCTTGAAGTTCTTTCTCAGCTGCGTCAGTGCATTGATTACTCCCAGTGTGTGACCATGAGCACTGTCGAGAGTTACGACATCCACGCCAACCTGTTGCAAGGCAGCAGCTCGGTCCATCAAATCACGGGTAATACCCAGCGCGGCTCCAACTAACAGTCGGCCCAGTGCGTCTTTGCCGGCATTGGGAAAATTTCTGAGTTGAAGAATATCTCGGTAGGTGATTAGTCCGATCAATTTGCCCTGTTTGTTAACCACCGGCAGCTTTTCGATCTTGTATTTGCGCAATATTTTTTCTGCTTTTTTGAGATCTGTTCCTTCCGGTGCAGTGATCAGATTCTCACGTGTCATTACTTCAGCAATCTTTCTTTTTCTGTCGTGTTCAAAACGGAGATCTCGGTTGGTGAGTATTCCCACTAGTTGATGATGCTTATCTACAACAGGTATTCCACCAATTTTATTTTCTTTCATCAGGTGCAAGGCATCGCCAATGGTAGCATCGACCAACAGGGTTACGGGGTCAATGATCATTCCACTTTCACTTCTTTTCACTTTGCGCACCTGCTCTGCTTGCTTTTCAATACTCATGTTTTTGTGCAAGATGCCCAAACCGCCTTCTCTTGCCAATGCAATGGCCAGATTGGCTTCCGTCACCGTATCCATAGCTGCCGATAGCAGGGGAATGTTCAGGCGGATGTCAGGGGTAAGTTGGGTTCGGATATCTACTTCACGGGGCAGCACTTCGCTGTATGCAGGAACCAGAAGAACATCGTCGTAGGTAAGTCCTTGTCCAATAATGCGGGAAGAGGCCGAAGAGGCGGGGGTGGAGTTATTTCTTGTTGCCATGTGCAAAGATAGTAGCCTTGGTGAAATGTTGCCAAATCAATTTTTGGCGGGGTATCCACAATTAAAAGTCCTGCCGCCTGAATATTTGGTATTTTTGGTTTTGATATTCACTACATGTTGTTGCATACCGAAACAAAGCCCACCCATTATTTTACTTTTCAATTTGGTTTGCTGTGTTTCAGTAACTTATTGTTCTCTGCCAGCTTTAACATGATGATTCCCGAGTTGCCTGCCTATCTGACTGCTATGGGGGGTGCTGAATACAAGGGTTGGATCATTGCCTTGTTTACTTTGATGGCGGGTATTTCCCGACCTTTTAGTGGAAAATTGACCGATACAGTAGGACGAGTACCGGTGATGATTTTTGGTTCACTGGTATGTGTTGTGTGCAGTATGCTCTATCCTGTATTGCATACCATTGCCGGCTTTTTATTGCTGCGCTTTTTTCATGGATTTTCAACGGGGTTCAAGCCTACGGCGACTTCTGCCTATGGGGCAGATGTAGTGCATGAATCCAGAAGAGGGGAGGCCCTGGGAGCATTGGCGATTGGTTATACCCTGGGGGCAACTATCGGACCGGTTATTGGAAGTTGGGTGGTGAGTCATTACAGTTACAATGCGATGTTTGTTACTTCTGCATTGATGGCTTTGGGTTCTGTAGCCATCTTATTCAATATTCGTGAGACACTTCCTGCGCCACAACCTTTTCGCTGGTCATTGTTACGCATTCCTAAAAACGAAATCATTGAGCCTACGGCGTTGCGACCCGCATTGATATTGTTTCTGCTAAGTATTTCTCTTGGTTCTTGCCTGACCCTGGTACCGGATTACTCTGTAGAATTAGGTATGCGCAACAAGGGGTTGTTCTTTACCTGTTTTACCATCACTTCCCTGTTGATTCGTTTGGTGGCCGGAAAGTCATCCGACCGGTATGGTCGTCAGATGGTGCTTTTCTTTTCCTCACTGGCATTGGTTGTCAGCATGCTTTTATTGGCTTTTGCGAGAGAACCATCTGTTTTGATGTTGGGTGCCGGAATCTTTGGAATGAGTTTGGGGATGAATTCTCCAACAGTGGCCGCCTGGGCGGTGGATTTATGTGCCATGGAGCACCGGGGAAAAGCAGTAGCTACTGTTTATATTGCTTTGGAAGCCGGTATCGGCGGAGGGGCTTTGTTGAGTGCCTGGATTTATGACAACCGCGCTGAATATTTTGTGTACGCCTTTTTACTCCCCGCCATTTGTGCAGCTTTTTCTATGTTGATCTTGTATAGATGGATGCAGCAAGGAATAGTTAAACCTGCATCTTGAATTATCAATTCATTTTTTCATAACGCTTCCCCGGAAGACAACGGATGATTTGCTTTAGTTCTAATTGGAGTAATAGGGTAGCCAGGCGACTTGTGTGCCATCCGGTTCGTACCATTAATTCATCTACAGAATGTGAGGTGTCGGCAGAGAGTTGATCTAAGAGTTTTTTTTCGTCATCAGAAAGTTCTTGAAAAAGACGCTGCTGAATAGCAGGCATTGTTTTATTTTCCTGCCAGCCCAGCCAATCGAGTAAGGCTGCCGGTGACGTGTACATGATTGCTTTGTTTTGTTTGATTAGTTGCAGACACCCGGAGTGATTGCGATCGTATATTTTTCCGGGCACAGCAAATACATCACGGTTGTATTGAAAAGCCAGTTCCGCCGTAATCATGCTGCCACCTTTAGTAGCAGTTTCTACTACCAATGTAGCATCTGCCAGACCTGCCACAATTCTATTTCTTCTGGGAAACTGGTGCTTTTCAGGTAATGCTTTGCTGTTGAACTCTGTCAGCAAGCCACCATTCTTCAACATATCATCTGCTAAATGCTGGTGTTGCCAGGGATAGATGGTGCTTAGACCGTGTGCGAGAACACCAATGGTAGGAATGCCCTGTTTCAAAGCAGCTCTGTGTGCAATCGCATCGATCCCAAATGCAAGTCCACTAATGATCAATACATCTGCTCTGCTGAGTCGATCGATCAATTCTTCCGTTACCTGTTTTCCATAAGAACTGCTATTGCGGGTACCAATGATGCTGATGATGCGCGGGTGATTGAGATTGGCAGCACCTTTGTAATACAGCACAGCAGGAGGGTCGTAGCAATGTTTCAGTCGGTTCGGATATCCGGGGTCTGTCAGGAAAAGTGGGGTAACCCGGTTCTTTTGTATCCACTCCATTTCTGCTTCTGCAGCCTCCAGAACTTGTTTGTTTTTCATTTCTCTGCAAGCTGCAGTGGTCATGTGCGGTACGCGCAACCACTCCCTTGCAGTACCATGCAGGGTAGAACGTGCGTCGCCGAAATGTTCTATAAGACTCTTGATTCTTACCGGACCCAATGAAGGAATGAGTGTTAATGCAATACGATAAAGCCATTCTTCTTCCATGAGCGAATATCAGGAATAGGGCGGTATGGAATTACCGTGTTTTTACCTACTTGGTGGTAGGTGTTTTTACATGCCAATAATAGTGAAGCTGGTTCTTCTGTTGAGAGCTTTTCCTTTTTCAGTTGCATTATCAGCAATGGGACGACTCGATCCAAAGCCCTTCCAGGTAAGTCTAGCCGGCATTATTTTATTGTCTATCAGGTATTGAGCAATGGCTTTGGCTCTGTTTTCAGAAAGTATCCGGTTGTTCTCTGCTATTCCTGAATTGTCGGTATGTCCGCCAATTTCTATCCGCAGGGAGGGATTATCATTGAGCAGGGCAATTAATTTATCCAATTCAATTTTGGCCGCAGCCGGTAAAGCAAAGGAGTTCGTGGCAAATTGAATATTGGCGAAGGTGAGACTTGCATTCAAACGAATGGGTTGCAGTGTGATATCCTTTCTATAGATACTATCGGGCTGTTGGGAGGACAATTGAAACAATTCACTGTAAAAGAGATAGCCCTTTCTGTTGACGGTAAGCGTGTAATCGTTCCCTGCGGGAAGGGTGATAAAGTAATTTGCCTGCTCATCTGTTTGCACCCGCATCCAGGTTTTCTGGTGGTTATTGATGGTTAATTCAACAACTGAAGGAAGTGATTTCCCGGT
>DAIMYK010000015.1:0-14049 GCA_036734525.1 Sediminibacterium sp.
AAATGGTTCCACGCCGCAGTGCTTCTTCAATTACAAAAAGTGATTCTCCCGGAACAAAACCATCCGAAATAGCCTTGTCCCAACTCTTTGAATTTTTTCTTTGACCAACAATTACATGTATGCCATTTTCTTTTTGATTCAAGGCTTGTCCCGGACCCTGAACACCATAGCCGATTACAGCTACTACTTCGTCTTTTAATACTTCCTGTGCTTTTGACAGGGGAAACTCATCGCGGGTAACTACATTTTCTTCTACTCCGCCAAAATTTAATTTTGCCATTGGATTGTTTTTGATTGTATAATTGATCTTTGAATGATTTACATGGAGAAAATTTCTTTCTGTTGATTCAGGTACTCATTTTCAATAAGCTCTGTTTTGGGTTCAGATTGCTCAAATTCACGTAGCTTTTCATGAAATCCTTTGCTATCCTTGATGATGGCTACTCTTGCACTTCTAACAAATTCGATCAGGCCGTAAGGGGCCAATACCTGAACCAGACGGTCTGTTTCTTCCCGATGACCTACCGTTTCAAATACTACATAATCGTTTCTGATTACTACTGCTCTCGCACCATGCTCCCGCAATAAACGCTCAACTTTTACTTTTTCAGCGATTTGTACTGTTGGCACCTTGTATAATGCAAGTTCCTGCCAGATGATCTCTTCATTGCTGTTATAGTATGCCTTCAATACTTCAACTTGCTTTTCAATTTGTCGTGCTAATTTCCTGACAACCTCTTCGGTTTCATCAATTACAATGGTAAAGCGATGTATTCCTTCCGCCTCCGACGGGGAGGTATTCATGCTCTCGACGTTTATTTTTCTGCGCGAGAAGATGGTAGCAATGCGCACCAGCAGTCCGATATGATTTTCGGTATAAACGGTGATAGTATATTCCTGTTTCATACTCAATTTTTAACTCATTTATTTTAATCTTATTTCACTGATACTGCACCCCTGAGGAACCATAGGAAATACATAGTTTTCCTTTCCAACCATTACTTCCAATAAATAAGAACCATTGTGATCCATCATCTTTTGTAAGGCAGCATGCAAATCTTCACGTTGACTGATACTTGCGCCTGGAATACCATAGGCAGCTGCCAACTGAACGTAATCCGGACTGGCAATATCAACAAATGAGTAGCGCTTGTCATGGAACAACTGTTGCCACTGGCGCACCATACCAAGAAACTGATTGTTCAAAATCAATATTTTTACGTTGATCTCTGTCTGCATAATAGTACCCAACTCCTGAAGCGTCATTTGTACCCCACCATCCCCAATGACGGCAATGACAGATCTTTCGGGTGCTCCGAATTTAGCTCCAATGGCAGCAGGCAAAGAAAACCCCATCGTGCCAAGTCCACCTGAGGTAATATTGCTATTTGACTGATTGAAACGTGCATATCGACAGGTGACCATCTGATGTTGGCCTACATCTGTTACAATGATGGCATTCCCATCTGTGATTTCGTTCAAATGACGAATCACTTCTCCCATGGTAAGCATTGGAGTTTCAGGGTGGAGTTCATTGAATATTACTTCCTTGTTCTCTTCCGCATCATGGTCTTTAAATCTTTGCAGCCAATCACTGTGGTCTTTTTTCTCCAATAGATGTGTAAGCAAAGGCAATGTTTCTTTACAATCTCCCCAGACACCAACAGTAGCTTTCACATTCTTATCAATTTCTGAAGGATCAATATCCAGGTGTATGATTTTTGCCTGTTTGGCATATTTGTCAAGTCTCCCGGTAACCCGATCATCAAATCGCATACCGATAGCGATGAGCACATCACATTCATTGGTAAGTACATTGGGGCCATAATTACCATGCATCCCTAACATACCGACATTCAGAGGATGATCCGTTGGAAGTGCGCTTAATCCTAATATAGTCCAGGCAGCAGGTATTCCGCCTTTTTCAATGAATTGTTTGAATTCCGTCTCAGCCTTTCCTAAAATAACTCCTTGCCCAAAAATCACAAATGGCTTTTTTGCTGCGTTGATTAGTTGAGCAGCTGCCTCGATGTACTCTTTTCTGACAATTGGTTTAGGACGATAGCTTCTTACATGATGACATGGCTCATATCCGTTATACTCTATGACCTGCAATTGTGCATTCTTGGTGATATCAATCAAAACCGGCCCGGGTCTGCCGCTGCCTGCTATATAGAAAGCTTTAGCTAATACTGCCGGAATTTCTGTAGCATCTGTAACCTGATAATTCCACTTGGTGATCGGAGAAGTAATATTGATCACATCTGTTTCCTGAAAAGCATCTGTACCCAACAAGTGTGCAAATACTTGTCCGGTGATCGCCACAACAGGAGTACTATCAATCATGGCATCAGCTAATCCAGTCACCAGATTGGTGGCACCCGGACCACTGGTTGCAAATACCACTCCGGTTCTGCCTGAAGCTCTGGCATACCCTTGTGCAGCATGTATGCCTCCCTGCTCATGACGAACCAATACATGTTTTAACCGATCATGATAATCATATAGAGCATCATAGATAGGCATGATGGCTCCGCCGGGATAGCCAAAAATTGTATCTACCCCCTCAGCCACCAGAGCTTCTAATACAGCACGGGAACCATTGATTGCATTTGAAGTGGTTATGGTGGAGGGAGCAGCAGATGTTGCTTGAACTGAAGACATAAAGAAGATTTAAATAAGTTTAGATTTCGTCGGTAACGCATCCCTGTGATGCATCCTTTACCTGACGGGCATATTTGAATAACAGTCCTTTACTCACTTTCAATGCTGGTTGATGCCAGGAGTTCCTTCGTGCAGCCAATTCCTCATCGGAAACAAATAACTGCATGGTTTTCGTTTTTACATTGACTTCAATGATGTCATCATCCTTCACCAAGGCAATATTCCCCCCATCAAAAGCTTCCGGCATAACATGACCAATAACAAATCCATGCGTACCGCCACTGAATCTTCCATCAGTAATCAATGCCACCGATTTCCCGAGGCCTGCACCGATAATTGCGGAGGTCGGCTTCAGCATTTCTGGCATGCCTGGAGCTCCTTTGGGTCCTACATATCTAATCACGACCACATCACCTGACCTTATTTTTCCTGAATTGATTCCTTCCACGAGTTCAAACTCTCCATCAAATACTCTTGCCGGTCCTTTGAAAAGTTCTCCTTCTTTTCCACTGATTTTTGCTACACTTCCACCGGGAGCAAGGTTGCCATATAAGATCTGCAAGTGACCGGTAGACTTAACAGGGTTGCTGACAGGTCGTATGATATCCTGTGCCTGAAAATCTAAGTCAGCTGCTTGCTCTAAATTCTCGGCAATGGTCTTTCCTGTAACTGTCAGGCAGTCGCCATGCAACATCCCCTGCTTCAGCAGGTACTTCATTACAGCGGGAACACCACCATAAGGGTGTAAATCCTGCATCAAATATTTCCCACTCGGTTTAAAATTAGCTAAAACGGGTGTTAGGTCACTGATGCGTTGAAAATCGTCCTGTGTCAATTCAACACCTACACTTCGTGCCATAGCAAGCAAATGCAATACAGCATTGGTACTTCCTCCAAGCACCATCACTATAGTGACAGCATTTTCAAAGGATTTACGTGAAAGAATATCACTGGGCTTGATGTCTTTTTCCAGTAATATCCTGATGGCCTTACCTGCTTCTAAACACTCTTGCTGCTTGGCATCGCTGGTAGCAGGATTTGAAGAGGAATAGGGCAAACTCATTCCCAATGCCTCAATTGCCGAAGCCATGGTATTAGCAGTGTACATTCCGCCACAGGCTCCGGCACCCGGACAAGCATTTTGTATGATTCCTTTAAAATCTTCTTCTGATAACTTTCCTGCTATCTTTTCTCCCAATGCTTCAAAGGCAGATATGATATTGAGGTGCTGTCCTTTATAATGACCGGGAGCAATAGTACCGCCATATACCATGATAGATGGTCGGTTGAGTCGTCCCATAGCAATTAAACAGCCAGGCATATTTTTATCACATCCCGGTACTGCAATCAATCCATCGTAGTAGTGTGCACCACATATTGTTTCAATGGAGTCAGCAATAACATCCCTGCTGACCAATGAATATCGCATACCATCGGTACCATTGCTCATTCCATCACTCACTCCAATCGTATTAAAAATCAAACCTACCATCTCCTGTTCCCAGACACTTTTCTTGATTTGTTGTGCCAAATCGTTAAGGTGCATGTTACAAGTATTACCATCATATCCCATACTGGCAATACCTACCTGAGCTTTTTTCATATCGGCATCTGTAAGTCCGATGCCATACAGCATTGCCTGTGCAGCAGGTTGTGTCTCGTCCTGCGTTAATACTTTACTGTATTTATTCATTTCAGTTGACATGAGATTTCTTTGTGTTATTGGTCAAGCCTCTTTCATTAAGAGACAGGTTGTGTTACCAGTTGTTTATATGCTTTTTGTATTTGATGACTCTTGCTATTTTCCCAAGCAGAGTGAAAATTTCGATCATCCAGCGATGTAAGTCCTATTACCTCTACCGCTGTGCCACAGAAGAATGCTGCATCCGCATCATACATTTCGGCTGTGCTAAAATATTTTTCCTGTACCGGAATTTCGTGATGAGAAGCGAGCTCTAATACTGTAGCGCGGGTTATTCCTGCCAGGATGTGTCCTGCAGGCGGCGTATAAAGACAACCATTTTTTTCAATGAATACGTTTGCTCCTGGGGCTTCAGCAACACTGCCATTCATGTCCAGCAAAAGGGCTTCATCGTACCCATTGGCGCGGGCTTCCTGACTGGCAACGATTGAATTCACATAATGACCGGCTGCCTTTGCATGTATATGAAAAGCCCGGGGGTAGGGTCGCTGAAAAGAAGAGGTTCGAACACGCAATAACTTCTCACCAAGGAAAGGTGCCATTTGCCATGCTTGAATCACTAAAAAAGATTGCTCATTGGGAGCAAAACTCATATTGGCAGGAGCATAAACGACAGGTCGTATATATGCATCCCCCAACTCATTTTTTTTGAGCACTTCATATGTAATATCGATGAGTTCCGGGGTTGTCCAGTGATAGGGCATATTTATAGCCAAAGCAGACTGCCGAAGTCTGTCAAAATGCTCAACCGGCTTGAATATGCGTGTGGTTCCATTAGTTGTCTTGTAGGAACGAATCCCCTCAAAAACAGAATATCCATAATGCAGTGACTGACTATAAAAGTCCATTTTGGCATCAGCTGCACGAACAAATTCCCCATTCAGATAGATAATGGTATGTTCATTATAATAGTTATTCATTGTATTTATTTTATGCTCTTTTTTTTCATAAAAAAACCCCGCTTCTGAGAGGCGGGGTTGCTATCTTATATTATAGTCAACAACTCAACCTCCCGGATATACCGGAATAATAATGGTAATCAATGTAATGACTACCAGCATTCGGGAGAAGAGAAGTTGAAGATTTTGCAACATGGAATAGGCTTTGCTCTTCAAATATAATCTAATCCCAAGAAAAAAAGAACTATTTATTAAATAACCTCAGTGCTGATGTCACTTCGGTTGGTTAAATAATGGTTGATTGATTCAACTGATTGTTTCCGGTTTTACCTTGTTGTTCTGCATGACGGGTAATGAATCCTGCAATCAGATCTCCGATTGCACTGGTAGAATAATTATTCACCGGGTCGATGTCAAGTGTCACAAACCCACTTTTTAAGGTCCAGTTCACTCCTTCCCGAACCTGATTGGCTTCGGTGGGAAGTCCCAAATGATCTAACAACATGGCTGCAGACAAAATAGAACCCAATGGATTAGCTACATCTTTTCCTGCCGCCTGCGGATAAGATCCGTGAATTGGTTCAAATAATGCCGTATGATTACCAACTGAAGCAGAGGGAAGCAATCCGAGTGAGCCACTGAGTACACTCGCTTCGTCACTCAATATATCACCAAACATATTTTCAGTTAATATCACATCAAACTGTGATGGGTAAAGGATTATCTGCATAGCCGCATTATCGACAAACATATAATCAACTTTCACATCAGGATATATGGGTGACATATCCTGCACTACTTGCCGCCAGAGTCTTGAAGATTCTAACACGTTTGCTTTATCAACCAGGGTTAGCTTCTTCCTTCGCTGCCGGGCATATTGAAATGCCAATTGTGCTACACGCTCTATCTCAAACCGCTGGTAAGTACAAGTATCTGAAGCGGAATTGCCATCCTCACTTCTTTCCTTCTTACCGAAATAAATCCCCCCGGTCAATTCTCTAAAGATGATAAAATCTACTCCCCGTAGTTGTTTTTCCTTCAAAGGAGATAAATGCTGTAAACTGCTATGAGTAGCCACCGGACGTATATTGGCAAACAATTGCAATTCTTTCCTTAATTGCAACAAACCCTGCTCAGGACGCACTTTGGCAGAAGGATCATTGTCATATTTAGGATGACCAATTGCACCAAATAGAATCGCATCTGATTGCAAACAACTTTCAATTGTAGCCTGAGGAAGCGGTTCTCCGGTTTGATCGATCGCATCGGCCCCCATCAGACAATAGTCGTAATGGAAGGTATGCCCGAAAACACCGGCAACAGCATCCAGTACTTTGACAGATTGAGCGGTAACTTCCGGACCGATGCCATCACCATTGATAACTGTAATCTTTTTTTCCATTGAGTGATTTTTCTTGTTTCTTAGAAGGATATCGATTAATTAATTGCGACTTGCCTCAAATTGCTCTATAGCCGGACGGATACTAATGAGGTAATCAATGTCATCATACCCATTCAGCAAGCATGTTTTTTTATAGGGATTGATGTCAAAGGTTTCTTGTTCACCGGTTGATAACTGTGTAATGGTCTGAGCAGCCACATCTATGCGCAACTGATCTTCAGCACCAAGAGAAAAAATGCCTGCAAGAAATGATTCACTTACCTTGACCGGCAAAACCCCATTATTCAATGCATTGTTCTTAAAAATATCAGCAAAAAAACTGGATACAACGGCTTTGAAACCATAATCTTTCAGTGCCCAGGCAGCATGTTCACGTGAGGAACCACAACCAAAATTTTTTCCGGCTACCAGTATCTCGCCACTGAATTGGGGTTGATTCAACACAAAATTTTGAATGGGACGCTGCTCGTCATTATTAATGTATCTCCAGTCCCGGAAAAGATTCTTTCCAAAACCATCCCTTGTAGTGGCTTTTAAAAATCTGGCAGGGATGATCTGATCGGTATCAATATTTTCTACCGGTAAGGGAACAAATCTGCCTTGTATTTCTTTTAGTGGTTCCATAAACTACTTTTCATCTTTCAATTGGTGTTGCCATTTAACTGAGTAAGGTTCTCACATCGGTGACTCTACCGGTCAAAGCTGCGGCGGCAGCTGTGAGGGGACTTGCCAGCATGGTTCTGGCACCTGCACCTTGTCGTCCTTCGAAATTTCTGTTGCTGGTACTGATACAATATTCACCCGCAGGAACCTTATCTTCATTCATACCCAAACAGGCACTGCAACCTGCCTGACGTAATTCAAATCCTGCTTCTGAAAAAATAACATCGAGCCCCTCTTGTCTGGCTTGTCTCGCAACTTCCTGAGATCCGGGTACAATAAGCACCTGCACATCAGCATGTTTCTTTTTTCCTTTTACCAGCGAGGCTACCAGACGCAAATCTTCTATTCTGGAATTCGTACAACTACCAATGAATACATGCTGAACCGGCATGCCTAACAATGTCTGACCAGCTTGAAGTCCCATATAATTCAATGATTTGGTCAGGTTATTTTTCTCTGCCTCATTGTCAAGACTTTCCAGACTTGGAATTGACTGAGTGATTGACATGCCCATTCCCGGATTGGTTCCATAAGTAATCATGGGTTCGATATCTTCTGCCTGGATATGTAATTCCAGATCAAAAAGAGCGTCTTGATCGGAATACAATTGCTTCCATTTTTTCAACTGTTGCTCCCAGGCATCACCGGCAGGCGCAAAGGGCCTTCCTTTCACATACTGAAAAGTTGTTGCATCAGGAGCGATTAATCCGCCACGTGCACCCATTTCTATACTCATATTACAAATGGTCATGCGGGCCTCCATGGAAAGATTTCGAATGGCTGAACCGGCATATTCTACAAAATAACCGGTTGCTCCACCCGCAGATATCTGTGCAATGATGTATAAAATGATGTCTTTAGCCACTACCCCAGGCATCAACTTTCCTTCAATGTTGATCCTCATTTGGCGGGGTTTTGTTTGCAACAGGCATTGTGATGCAAAAACCATTTCAACTTCACTTGTGCCAATACCAAATGCAATGGTACCGAATGCACCATGTGTAGAAGTGTGGCTATCACCACAGACGATGGTCATTCCCGGCTGGGTAACTCCCAACTCTGGTCCAATCACGTGCACAATGCCCTGATTGGGGTGTCCTAAGCCATATAATTCAATGCCATGATTCGCACAATTTTTGATCAACTCCTGTACCTGCATGCGAGATAGTTCATCGCGTATCGGTAAATGTTGATTCAATGTGGGAACATTGTGGTCTGCGGTTGCAACGATCTGTTGAGGACGGAAAATTGGCAAGCCTCTTTTCTCCATACCACGAAAGGCCTGCGGACTGGTCACTTCATGAATCAAATGCCGGTCGATGTACAAAACAGAAGGGCCATCAGGAATTTCCTGCACTACATGGTCATTCCAAATTTTATCAAACAATGTCAATCCCATAAAGAAAGGGTCAAGTTTTTATCAATCATTTAATTTGCTGCGACAGATGCCTGTTTGTAAGCTTTTGCCAACTGGTGCAGGTTTTCTTCTTCCACCTCTTTTTGCCTGTCTGCAACGGCCAGGAATTGTTCATACAAAACATCTATGTCATCTCTGGAAAAATCATACCCCAGTTTTTGAAAACGGTAGGCCAGTGCACTTCTTCCACTTCGGGCTGTGAGAACAATCTTACTCCCCTCAGCACCGACTTCCTCAGGACTGATGATCTCGTAGGTTTGAGCATCCTTCAGAAATCCATCCTGGTGTATTCCGGATGAATGAGAGAATGCATTGGCACCAACTATTGCTTTATTAGGCTGAACAGGCACCCGCATGGTTTCTGATACCAATCTGCTGATAGGATTTAGCATAGGTGTTTTAATGCGGGTATAAAGTCCCAGGTCTTTGTGCTGCTTCAATACCATCACTACTTCCTCTAGTGAGGTATTTCCCGCGCGCTCACCAATACCGTTGATGGTACATTCTATTTGACGGGCACCATTGATAACACCAGCAATAGAGTTGGCAGTAGCCATTCCCAGGTCGTTGTGGCAGTGGCAGGACAGAATAGCTTTATCGATATTAGGTACATGGTTCATTAGAAAGGCGATTTTAGCGCCGTATTGCTCGGGCAAACAATACCCTGTAGTATCGGGAATATTTACCACCGTAGCACCGGCAGCAATAACCGCTTCCACTACCTGAGCCAGATAATCATTGTCTGTTCTGCCCGCATCTTCAGCAAAGAACTCCACATCATCTGTAAATTGTCTGGCCCATTTCACTGCCTGAACAGAGCGGCGCAGTATTTCTTCACGCGAAGTATTGAATTTCGCTTTTATATGAAAATCAGATGTGCCTATCCCGGTATGTATACGCGACCGTCGAGCTCCCTTGAGAGCAGCTCCGGCTACTTCGATGTCTTTTTGAACTGCTCTGGTGAGACCACATACCGTTGCATCCTTGATGATTTTGGCAATTTCACTCACTGATTCAAAATCACCCGGACTCGAGATAGGGAATCCTGCTTCAATTACATCAACTCCCAATGCCTCCAGTTGGAGCGCTAGTGCTACTTTTTCTTTGGTATTGAGCTTGCAACCCGGAACCTGCTCCCCATCCCGAAGAGTGGTGTCAAAGATGAATACTTGTTTTTCCATGGCACATTTGAATATGATTAAAAAAGGCTGATTTCTACGACTATTTTCCCCTGCGGATACACTGGGGGAGAAAATAAACGGGAAATAGCCGAATTTAGTCATGAAAAACTCAATTATCAGGTCAAAATAGGATGTATTTTACACCCAACAAACCGCATTTCATGGCCTGAAATGCCTGATTTTATTGAGTTTACGGATAAATAAAATACGATGCCCAACCGGTCTGCAGATACTCTTTTTCAACTGATCCAGTCCCTCGAAAGGTCTGAAAAACGCAATTTTATGCTCTATATAACCCGAAATACCGGAAGTAATGACCTTAAAATTGTACAATTATTTGATGCGCTGGAGGGAATGAAGCAATATGATGAGGAACTCCTGTTAAAAAAGAATCCGACACTTCAAAAACAGCAACTATCCAATCTGAAAGCACATCTGTACCGTGAGATATTAGCGAGTTTGCGCCTTTTAAAGCAAGATGAGAATATCGATTTGCAGATTCATGAACAACTGGATTTTGCCCGCATCCTTTACAACAAGGGTCTGTACCTGCAAAGTTTAAAGTTACTCGAAAAGGTCAAAGAATTTTCAAAGGCAAATAATCAGGCTACATATCTGCAACAAATTCTCTTTCTGGAAAAGAAGATAGAGATGCTTCACATCACCCGCAGCCTCCAAAACCGGGCGGATGAATTAAGCGAAGAAGTGGAGGAAGTTAATCGAAGGGTTGGACTTATTGGTGATCTATCCAACCTCTCACTGAAATTATACGGCTGGTACATAAAAAATGGGCATGCAAGAGATGATGAAGACAGAGCAATCATTGAAAAATTTCTGGAGCATCCGGCCATAGCAGCGGCTCAAAATGAAAAAGGGTTCTATGAACGACTTTACCTATACCAGTGCTTTTGCTGGCAGGCCTTCATTACTCAGCAATTTCTAAGTTATTACCGGTATAGCCAAAAATGGGTTGATCTTTTCCATGCAAATGAGAAAATGATTCCAATAGAAACAATATCCTATATCAAAGGGTTGCACAATCTTCTCAGCGCACATTTTGATCTCAGGAATTATCAGAAATTCAATGAGGTTATTCAATCGTTGGAAGACTTTATGGGAACTACCGAAGTACAGCTAAACAAAAACAATCAACTACAAACATTCATTTATCTCTATACTTCCAGAATCAATAGTCACTTTATGATGGGTACCTTTACGGAAGGATTATCATTGGTTCCTGTCATAGAAGAGAAATTGAAAGAATACGAACCTTTCCTAGACAGGCATCGGGTGCTGGTTTTCTATTATAAATTTGCTTCTCTTTATTTCGGAAGTGGATTGTATGACAAAAGTATCGACTACTTAAATAAGATCATTCAGTTAAAGGTTGATCTAAGAAATGACTTACAATGTTATGCACGTCTGCTTCATCTCATCGCCCATTATGAACTGGGCAATCTTGATTTAATACAATATCTCCTGAAATCTGTATATCGCTTCATGTACAAAATGAAGAATCTGAGTGTAGTTGAGGAGAAAATTTTTGGCTTTTTACGAAAAGCCATGCGATTGAATGCGCAGCAGATCAGACCATTATTTGAACAATTATTGCTTGAACTTAAGCCCCTGGAGAAAAGCAGCACTGCCAACAGGGCCTTCATGTATCTCGATATCATATCCTGGTTGGAGAGCAAGCTCTCTCATGAGCCGGTTCAGGAAATCATTCGAAAAAAATACCAGGTAGCCATTCAGGAATCCAGACACTCAGTCTAATCTTCTTGTTCGGCAATAGATGCAGAAGTGAAGGGGAATTTTATATGGATACTACAACCATTACCGGGTGAAGTTTTGATTTCCAAAGAGCCATTATAAACATCAGTTCGACTACTGATATTATGCATGCCTACGCCTTTACGTGGCATATTCAAATCAAATCCAATACCATTATCAGCAATCGTTAGTAAAAGATGCTCTTCTGTTCTATCAAGAATGATCGTCACTTCATCTGCTTTTGAATACTTGATGATATTATTCATCTGCTCTTGCACAATTCGGAAAATATTCAATTTAAACTCATAAGGAATATCTCTCTCATAAAATGCATCACATCGATAATCGACATCAAAATCATTAACTGCATTGACATCGTCTAAAAGACCCTCTATTGCCTTACTCAAGCCAAAATGCTTGATGAGTGGGGTAACCAGGATTTGAGAAAGTTTTCTTATTTCCTCAATAGCATTCAATATGAATTGCTGTGATTGCTTGAGCAATTCAGACTCAGTACCCATCTGCTGTTGCGCTGAGGCAATGTACATCATAGCAACTGTCAATTGCTGATTCACATTATCGTGTAACTCAGTACTGATTTCATTTCGCTCTTTTTCCTGGACCTTAATGATGGCCTCATTCAGCTCCTTCTGTTTGAGCATTTTTTCCTCTTCCAGTTTTTCCTGCAATTGAATGGTCTCAGTGATATCGTTATGAATTGCCAATATCGCCAGGTTTCCTTTGTACTCTATTTTATGGGAAGAAATATCCATGATCATCTGCTCACCTTGTTTGTTTAGATGGGTCCAAAGGGCAGTCTCCTTCATCAAATCGGTATCTCTGAAAATGCGCGCGGTTTCGAGCAATCTGGTATATTCACTTTCATGTCCCAATTCAAGAACGGCTTTAGACAGAAATTCATCGCGCGTGTACCCATATTGAGACTGTGCGGCCTCATTAACTTCCAACACCCGAAAACTTTGAATATCCCAGATTATAATAGGTAATGGATTATTAAAAAACAAATTGCGATAACTCTCGCTGCTCTCTCTCAAGCTCTCCAGGATACGGTTACGCTCAACACTATATTGTATTGATTTCAAAAGTAACCGTTCGTCGTATTCGCCTTTAATAAGATAGTCCTGCGCTCCATTGGCCATTGTTTCCAAAGCCAACTCCATATCGGCTAAACCTGTTAAAACAATGATAGGAATACCAGCAGCATACTCGTTGATATGTACAAAAGAATCAAAACCGGTACTGTCTGGCAAAGAAAGGTCAAGCAAAATCATATTGATGTAATACTCACTCAATAAATGAATTGCTTCCTGCACACTGCGTGCCTTGTATATTCTTGCTACCTGTAATCCTGTCAATGCAAGACTTTCCTCCAGAAGATACAAATCTCCCGGATTGTCTTCGACAATCATGATGGAAAGTGGCTGTTGATGAAGAGACATCTTTACTATTTTAACTGAAATTAACCTGCAGCAATATTCTCGGTGATAAAGCCGGGGGCATGCTGATCTAAATTTTTACTGATAGTAAAGTAAAAGGTACTGCCTTTCTCCGGCTCCGAAGTTACCCAAATTTTACCACCGTGCTTCTCTACGATTTTTTTACAAACCGACAAACCTATCCCGGTACCACTGTATTGGTGCTTGTGATGTAAACGTTGAAAAAGGACAAAAATTTTATCGAAGAACATCGGTTTAATTCCAATTCCATTGTCCTGTACTGAAAAGAGAAAATGATTTTCCTCTTCCTGACCACTTATGATGACTATCGGTTTTTCTTTGCCAATATATTTAAGTGCATTGCCAACGAGGTTCTGAAAAAGTTGAAATAACTGGGTCTTATTCCCCATAATCACAGGCAAATCATTACAAATAATCGTTGCCTCACATTCTGCAATTCGATTGACAAAAACTTCTTGTACCTCCTTCATCAATTGATTGATATCGATAGATTCAGCTACGCCTTTATTTGATCCAATGCGAGAATATTCCAGCAAGTCGGTGATCAATCGCTTCATCCGATCAGCACCATCCATTACAAAATGGAGGTATTGTTCGGCAGTATCATCAATCTTATCCTGGTATTTTTTTCTGAATAACTGCAGAAAACTGGTAATCATCCGCAGTGGCTCTTGCATATCGTGAGATGCCACATAGGCAAATCTCTCGAGTTCGACATTGGAAGCTGCCAACTCATCAGCCCGCTGCTTAAGTTGTTTGTTTAGCTCAATCAGCAAAGCTTCATCTTCCTTTCGACGGGTAATATTTTGGGTTGCACCAAAAAGACGTATAGCCTGGCCATCTGCATTTCGAACTATAAATGCCTTGTGATAA
>DAIMYK010000016.1:0-14004 GCA_036734525.1 Sediminibacterium sp.
TTCATCGGAAGGGTTTCCTTCAAACATATCTTACTTACTATACTGATAGCACTCATTCCTGTATCAATCATTGTAACCATCGCTGTTGTTACACACAAGGAGCAAACGGCAGATAACAGTCGTCGGACAGTCGTGGCTGAGAAAATGAAAAATGTGGGTCGTTTTGGTACATGGGTAAGCAGGGTTCAGGATTTTGTTTATACCAATGACAAGGATGTTCCCTATCAGGTACAGCAGGCCAATATTGCCATAGCCAATGGAAATGTTCTTGTCGGTCTGGGTCCCGGCAATAGTCGGCAAAGAAACTTCCTGCCACAGGCATACAATGACTTCATCTTTTCCATCATCATAGAAGAATATGGTTTGGCAGGCGCTGCATTCATAGTATTCATTTACCTGCTTTTCCTGTTTCGTTGTATTCGCATATTCAGAAAATGTCCCTATGCTTTTGGAGCCTTCCTGGCATTGGGACTGAGTTTTACATTGGTCATACAGGCATTGGCCAATATGGCTGTCAATGTTCATCTCTTACCCGTAACAGGCGTAACACTTCCCCTAATCAGTATGGGGGGTACTTCTTACCTGTTTACCTGTGCAGCCATTGGTATCATACTGAGTGTTGCAAGAAATGTTGAGCAACTGGAAGGAAAAGATTCTCAAACTAATCCCAATCCTGAATCGATCGCTACTGCATGAGTGCTATCATCAACATATCATCTCTTGGTGCTGCGGCTAGTAGTAAAAAGAAAATCATCATTACCGGTGGTGGTACCGGCGGTCATATTTTCCCTGCTATTGCCATTGGAAAAGCACTGCAGTTGGCCCATCCGGAATTGGAAATTCTATTTGTAGGAGCGAAGGGGAAAATGGAAATGGAAAAAGTACCTCAGGCCGGCTATAATATCGTTGGAATCACCATTGCCGGTTTCAACAGATCTTCTCTTTGGAAAAACTGGAAACTGCCTTTCCAATTATTGGCAGGATTCAATGAGGTACGTCAAATTTTTAGTCGCTTTAGACCCGCAGCCGTTGTAGGCGTCGGTGGTTATGCATCTTTTCCGGTGATGCGGTATGCTCAGTGGAAAGGAATTGATACCTATATACATGAGAGCAATTCTTTTGCAGGTAAATCCAATATCATCTTGGGAAAAAAGGCGAGAGCGATTTTTGTTGCCACTAAGGGTATGGAAAAGTTCTTCCCTGCTGCGCGTATCATCATTTCCGGGAATCCGGTACGTCAGGAAATCGAAAACAATCAGTTGACCCGGCCTGAAGCGATGAGGACATTTGGTTTGAAGGAAGGTCTTCCGGTTGTTTTGGTCATGGGGGGTAGTCTCGGAGCCAGAAGCATCAATGAAGCTATTGCACAAAATCTTTCTAAGCTGTCTAATTATGTTCAGTTGATCTGGCAAACAGGTAAAAACAATGCTGATCATTATGCTGCCGCCGCCGCATTGTATCCTTCCGTTTATGTGAACCAGTTCATTTATCAGATGGATGCTGCTTATGCCGTTGCAGATATCATTGTTTCCCGTTCCGGTGCAATGACAGTTGCTGAAGTATGCATGGCTGCCAAAGCTGCCATCCTGGTCCCTTTTCCACTTGCAGCTGAAGACCATCAAACTGCTAATGCCCGATACCTGACAGATCAACAGGCAGCACTTCTGGTGCCAGATAAAGATGCGGCTACAGAACTGATACCACTGATCATACAGTTGTCTGAGAACAGGAATCTAAGAGAAGATCTGGGTAAAGCAGCTGCTTCGCTTGCTGTTCATAATGCTGCACAAAAAATTGCTCAATATATTCTGACCCATAGTTATGCATAATCAATTCAACATATCGTCTGTTTATTTCATCGGTATAGGTGGAATTGGTATGAGTGCACTGGCGAGGTACTTTTCATCAATGGGAGCAACAGTTGCTGGTTATGACAGAGCAGCTACCCCCTTGACCCGTCAACTTGAAAATGAGGGGATTGCAGTTCACTACACAGAGGATATTTCAATCATTCCCAAGGTAGTGGACTGCGTGGTCTACACTCCCGCTATTCCGGCTCACCATGCAGAATTGTTGTATTATCAAACCAATGGATATCGCGTGGTAAAACGTAGTGATGTTCTGCAGTGGATCACAGAAAATACATTCAATATTTGTATAGCAGGAACCCATGGAAAGACAACGGTTTCTACGATGGTAGCCCATATTCTTCGTCATTCGGGATACGGATGCAACGCATTCCTGGGAGGTATTGCAGCGAATTATGGTACCAATTTCTGGAGCAGTGAAAAAGCTGTGGCAGTTATTGAGGCAGATGAATATGACCGAAGCTTTCTAAAACTTTCTCCTGATATAGCAGTGATCACGGCTGTTGATCCCGACCACCTCGATATCTATGGAACAGCTGAGGAAGTAGAAAAAGCATTTGTTGAATTTTCCGGAAAAATCAAGCAAGGTGGTTGTCTGATTCATCAGTCCGGAATTCAATTATCGAATCCTTTCCTGATAAACAATAGCATTACTTACAGTGCTCAGGACAACATGGCAGGAGTGTTTGCCAGCAATATCCGGTTGAATCAGGGGACTTATAGCTTTGACATCACGGGTAAAGTATTTAGCCTGGAGAATGTTTCGCTCTCCATGGGTGGCAGACATAACATAGAAAATGCAATCGCAGCCATTACTGTTGCGCATCAGCTGGGTATCAGTTCCGATGCTATAAGATTAGCGATGGCAGATTTCCGGGGTGTGAAGCGTCGCTTTGAATATCGCTGGAATGCTGCCGGAAAGGTGTTGATTGATGACTATGCTCATCATCCGGAAGAGTTGCGTGCCCTGATTACCGGTGTGCGGGATATGTTTCCGGGCGAAAAAATAAAATTGGTTTTTCAGCCGCATTTGTTCACACGAACCCGCGATCTGTGTGACGGTTTTTCATTAAGCCTGGTTTTGTCAGATGAAGTGGTTTTGTAGCCAATCTATCCAGCAAGAGAACTGCCCATCGAGGGAGTGAGCAGTGAGATGATAGCATACAAAATGAAAAAAGCCATCACACATCTGATGAACCGCGATGCTTGTCTGCGTTGGATCTCAGATACCCAACCGGCATTATTGGTGATGGCAGGTGCTGGAGATATCGACAATTTGATCAATGAAGTAGTGCTTACCTACCAAAATGAACACCATGCGTAAGATATCCTGGAAAAAAGTAATCATTCGCTCCGGCTGGGTACTTCTGGGTATCGGGGTGATGGTGATTTTGGGAGCTGCGATGATCAGTCAGTACAGACAACCATGTAAGGATATCAACGTCACAATCACTACGAATAATACCAATTTGATTTTTATCGATGAAAAGGAAATTACTTCCTTACTGGATAGTACATTTTCTGTCAGAGGTAAAGCCATCAGTCAACTGCCACTCCGCTCAATGGAACTAATGCTGGAAAGAAATCCATGGATCGCTAATGCAGAGATTTTTGTTGATAACAACAAACAATTACAGGTATCCATCGAAGAACGTACACCCATTGCGCGAATATTCACCTTGCAGAATAACTCTTATTATATTGATAGTACGGGGGTAAGATTGCCTTTAAGTAGTAGCATGACTGCCAGGGTTCCGGTATTCACCGATTTCCCCTCAGATCAGCCAGTTCTGTCCAGTCCCGATAGTGCATTGATGGCAGATATCATCAGCATCAGTCGTTATCTCGGTACCGATTCATTTTGGATGGCGCAGGTGAGCCAGGTTGCAATCTTACCTGCCAGTCAGTTTGAACTTTTCCTGTTGACCGGAACACCCAGTATTCTATTGGGTGATGCATCCAACCTCTCCGAAAAGTTTCAAAAACTGAATGCCTATTTCCACAGTGACTTTTTTACAATAGGATACGGGCGTTATTCCCGCCTCAACGTGCAATACCGGCGTCAACTGATAGGAATAAAGTCCGACTCTTCACGTCAACGGCCTGCGATAGATTCTGCCGGATTCTACCGGGCTGTCGAGGGTTTAGAGAATGAAGTCAATCATTTGAATGTTGCAGATAAGAAAAACACTTTGCCGTGGAAAATTACGAGTGATGTGGGTAAGGGCAATGAATCTGAAAAAGTGCTCATTTCAAAGGACAAAAACATACAAAAAAGTTACAATAAAACATCCGATTTGACGTTATCGAAGAAGGCCTTGTCGGATGGTAGCAATAACCAGCAAAAAGTGAAGTCCGCCAAAACTGAAAAAAATTAATAACCACATCCAAAAAATAAGCCGAAAGGCGATCTAAACAACAACAAACAACAAAATCAGCATCTATGAGTCAGATTGAATCACCCATCATTGTAGGTCTCGACATCGGAACCACTAAGATTGCGGCCATTGCGGGTCGTAAGAATGAGTTTGGTAAACTTGAAATCCTTGGTTTCGGGCGTGCCAACAGCAATGGTGTTCAGCATGGTCTTGTGCTCAACATCGAGCAGACCCGCCGTGCCATCGTGCAGGCATTGGAAAACCTGTATCAATCCAACCCTTCACTTACAATTAGTGACGTGTATGTGGGTATTGCCGGTCAACACATCAAAAGTCTTCAGACCCGCGGTGATATTGTTAGACAGGATGCTGAAATTGAGATCTACAAGGAGGAAATAGAACAGCTGATCAACAACCAGCGCAAGACTTTCATTCCAGCGGGTGACCAAATTATTGATGTCATTCCGATGGATTTTCATGTGGATAATATCCCCAACATTAAAGACCCCATCGGTTATAACGGAGTAAAAGTGGGAGCTAATTTTCACATCATCACCGGTGACCGCAATGCCATCCGGAATATTCATCGGTCAGTTGACAGAAGTGGTCTTTCAACCAAAGACCTGGTATTGCAACCTCTTGCTTCTGCCAGTGCAGTGATGAGTGATATAGATATTGAAGCCGGTGTAGCGATTCTTGATATCGGTGGTGGTACCAGCGATCTTGCTGTTTTCTATGAAGGTATCCTGAAGCATACAGCAGTAATTCCATTCGGTGGTGAAAACATTACAACCGACATTAAAACCGGTCTGGGTGTTTTGAGGAGTCAGGCAGAAGCCCTGAAGGTTCAGTTCGGAAGTGCACTGGCAGATGCGGCACAGTCCAATGCCTACATCACCATTCCCGGATTCAAGGGAATGCAGCCCAAAGAGATCAGTATGAAGAGCCTGGCAGGAATTATTCAGGCACGCATGGGCGAAATCCTCGATTTTGTCTCTTTCCACCTGAAGCAGGTAGGACTTGACAGTCGTGCCATGAATGGAGGAATTATATTGACAGGAGGTGGTTCCCAATTGAAACATTTGATTCAATTGACTGAGTTCACGACCGGATTAAATGCCCGCATCGGATTGCCGAACGAGCACCTGGCGCCTAACCACATAGAGGAATTGAAAAAGCCAATGTATTCAACCTGTATAGGATTAATACTGAAAGGATACAATGACCATGAGCCCCAGTACCAGCAATATCTTGATTATGTGAGAAAGTCCCAGGCAGAAGCATCTGTCGCTACAACATTTACTACTACTGATGACGATCAGATGCCGGAAGAACTGAAGCCGGTCATTCAAGAAACTCCAAAACCAGTTCGTGTGAAATTCTGGGACAGATTCAAGTTCAAGGTAATTGATATGTTCAGCGAAGAAGACCAGGTACTGAACAAATAACAGCCAAATAACCCAACCAATCGATACTAACAACAACAACCCATTAGATACCATTAAATTCAGCAGTATGATACATTTTGATCTTCCCAAACAAAAATCTTCCATCATTAAAGTGCTCGGTGTTGGAGGTGGAGGAAGCAATGCAGTCAATTTTATGTTTGACCAGCAGATTGAAGGCGTGGACTTTGTCATCTGTAATACAGATGCGAAAGCCATCGAACAAAGTCGTGTTCCCAATAAGGTTCAGTTAGGACCACATCTAACCCAGGGACTCGGTGCAGGAGCTAATCCTGAGATAGGAAAACTGGCAACGGAAGAATCGCTGGAAGAAATCAGGCGCATATTGGAGCTGAATACCAAAATGGCATTCATCACAGTAGGCATGGGAGGCGGAACAGGAACAGGTGGCGCGCCCATCATAGCTCAGATCTGTAAAGACCTGGGAATATTGACCGTAGGAATAGTCACCACACCCTTCTCTTTCGAAGGCCCCCGTCGCAACCAACAAGCACAGGAAGGTATTCGTCAATTGAAGCCACTGGTTGATACATTGCTCGTTATCAGCAACGATAAACTTCGGGTACAATATGGTGATCTGAAAGCAAGAGAGGCATTTGCCAAAGCCGATAATGTTTTGGCTACTGCTGCTAAATGCATCACCGATATCATCAATAGCCGTGGTCACATCATCGTAGATTTTTCAGACGTTTGCACTGTAATGAAGAATGGAGGTGTTGCCATTCTGGGTAAGGCTGAAGTAGGCGGGGAGAACAGAGCACAACTCGCCATTGAACAGGCCCTTGCTTCACCATTGTTGAATGACAATGATATCCTGGGTGCCAAGTGGATCCTCATCAATATCAATAGTGCAGAAGGAGAGTTTGAGTGTACTCTTGATGAAATGGATATCATCAATAATTATCTCCGCCAGCAAGCCGGACCCAATACCGATGTTATTGTGGGTATGGGATATGATCCGCAGTTAGGTGATAAAATTGGAATCACCCTGGTTGCAACCGGTTTTCAACACAAGGATCCTTTTCAATCTACTTCAGAAGAAGTGGCCAAGAAAGAGGATACCGATAAAATCATTTTAGTACTTAATGAGGAACAGCCTTCAGTTGTTGCGCAGACACCTGTATTGGCTCCTGTTGTGGAAATGTATGAACCGGTAAATCTTCAGGTGATTACGGAAGAAGTACCTCCCCCCATGATCATCCGGGTAAATGAAATTCCCGAAGAAATGGATTTCAATATTGATCTGGATGTTTATCCATTTATTGAGGCCAGTATGCGTGAGGAGGAAGCCGAGAAGCCACTTCATTTCGAACTCTCTCCTGAAATTACGAGTCCGGTTGAAGTACCTGTTGTCTCCAAGAAAGAAGAAATGGATAGTCTGCTTGACTTTACACTGAATCATGGACAACCCAGTTTGCCAACAGAAATCTTACTGGGTGGTTTATTGAGTAAGCCACAACGCATTTATGAGGAACCGGAAACAGAGCAGCAGCCGGTACAGGTTGCTGCTCATTTCACTGTTCCTGAATATACTGCAATGACTTTTGTTCAGCCTGAAGCCGAGCTGCCGGTAGAAGATACTACTGTAGTTGAAGTTTCAATGACTGCTTCTCACACGGCAGAAGTTTCTGTGACAGAAAAACCTGTAGCTGAAATACAGCAACCTGTTTCCACCACGCAGGAATCTTTGGAAGAGATGAATGACGAATTGAATCTACAGTTTGTAGTGAGGGAAGAGCCGACAGAGTCATCCCAACAGCCGGCAAAATCTGCACCTGTATTGGAAGACATCTATTTCAATGAGGCAGAAGAACAGAAAAGAAAGGCGGCTGAAAGATTACAGAAATTGAGAAATCTTTCTTTCAATCTGAATAATCCGGCAGATCCCAACAATGAGTTCGATGTTGTACCTGCTTATGTGAGAAAGAACATGGAAATGTTTGGTAATACCCTTACGTCTGTAGAGCAGTTTTACAGTAAGCTCACTGTTGGTAAAGATGAGAATGATCAGCCACGAATCTCTACCCGCAATTCCTTTTTAGAAGGTAAAAAGCCTGATTAATTTGTTTGGTTTATAATGCTGGTGATTGTTGTTGTTACCCCGGGGCCGAACCGGGGTTTTTTTTCAACATTCCCGCAATCTTCTTGTTATAGAGACATATCTATTCAAATATGGCACAGGTGGTAATTACCGGTGGAACCGGAATGGTAGGAACTCGATTGGCGAAATGGTTAGTGGCTGCAGGGCACCAGGTTACTATACTCACCAGGCGAATACCAGAAAAAAATACAGAAAACATTCCTTATGCCTTGTGGGATCCGGGTAAGGGATGGGTTGAAGCTTCTGCCATTCATCAGGCAGATTATATCGTTCATTTGGCAGGTGCTAATGTCGCAGAAAAGAGATGGACTTCTGCGCGTAAGGAGGAAATACGGAAAAGCAGGGTAGAAGGAGCTAATACCATCGTTCAGGCACTTGAAAAAATTCCTAACCAGGTAAAAGCTGTAATCAGTGCCTCCGCCATCGGCTGGTACGGACCTGATTCGGAAACCAGTCTGATCACCGGTATTCAGGAAACAGATACACCCGATACTTCTTTCATGGGAGATACTTGTCAGCAATGGGAACAGAGCATCAGGCCGGTGGAAGCTTTGAATAAAAGACTGGTAATTCTTAGAATAGGTATTGTTCTCGATAAGAATGGGGGTGCCCTGCCTGCATTTCTTCAATCACTGCGTTTCAGAGTAGCAAGTGTCTTAGGCCGGGGGATACAAATCATCAGTTGAATACATCACCTGGATCTTTGCCGTATGATAGCCTTCGACATAGAAAATGAAGAAGTGAATGGCGTTTATAATGCCGTTTCTCCACATCCTGTTAGTAATGGTCAATTCAATCGGGTACTTGCACAACATCTTTACCGCGATGCCTACATAACTTTGCCGGTTCCGGGATGGTTACTTCAATTGATATTAGGGGAGATGAGTATTGAAGTCTTGAAAAGTGCAACTGTAGCTTCTTTCAAAATCCGACAGGCAGGATTTTATTTTGAATATCCTGCACTTACAGATGCGCTGAGGGAAATACTTCCTAAGGATAAAGGTAGAAGATAGCCCTTTTCAGGATAATCTTCTTGGTATTTCCTCCCTGTCATAAGAAGGTTATATACCGATAAGTAAAAACGATCGGACTATTAGTTTCTGACAGGCTTTCCTGATTTCAGTACACTCTGGATTCTCTCCAATGTTTTCTTTTCTCCACACAAACTAAGGAATGCTTCTCTTTCCAGATCCAACAGGTATTGCTCGGATACAAGGCTTTGTTCGCTGATATCACCTCCACACATGACATAAGCAAGTTTACGTGCAATCTTTGCGTCGTGATCAGAAGCATATTTACCACGCCACATGCCATTGATTCCAGCGAGAAGTGCGCCCAATGCCTGTCTGCCTAACACTTTCACATCTTTCCTTTGTGCGGGCATAACGTAGCCGGCATCTGCTAATTCAATAACTTCTTTCTTGGCTTCGGCGATGCGACGGCCTGTGTTCATGATGATTTTGTCTGTGCCGGGTCTTAATATACCCATGCCAAATGCTTCATGGGCTGAAGTGGCCACCTTGGCGGTTGCTATGGAGAAAAAGCGACCTTTCAGCGTATTGGTTTCAGGTTCATCGGTGTGCAACTCATCACCTGCACGAAGTGCAAATTCCTTTGTGCCACCTCCACCGGGAATTAATCCAACGCCCATCTCCACCAGACCGATATAAGTTTCAGCAGCAGCACATACCGCATCAGCATGTAGGTTCATTTCACAGCCTCCACCCAGGGTTAAACCATGAGGAGCTGTTACTACCGGCACAGTTGAATAGCGAAGTCTCATCATACTGTTTTGGAACATGCGAATAGCCATATCCAGTTCTTCATATTCCTGCTCTATAGCCAACATAAAAATCATACCAACATTGGCACCAGCACTGAAGTTGGCACCTGAATTGGCAATGACAAGTCCCTTGAATTTCTCTTCCGCCAGGGTAATTGATTTATTCAATCCTTCCAGTACTTCAGCTCCTATGCTGTTCATCTTGGTACTCCATTCAAGACCAGCAACACCATCACCTATATCGTAAAGACGACAAGCACTATTTTTCCATACCAGTTGATCAGAATGATGTTGTAATACTATAAATGCATCACCACCAGGCATTGTCTGATAGCTCTGTGTGGGAATGTGGTAAAATAGTCGTTTCCCTTTTTCAATTTTATAAAACTGTGTATGACCCTTGGAAAGCATTTCTTCCACCCAGGGGGCAACAGAGTGACCTGCCTTTTTCATGGCAGCGACAGTCGCAGGAACACCAAGTATGTCCCAGGTTTCGAAGGCACCTATTTCCCATCCAAATCCTGCCATCATGGCGTCATCAAGACGATAAATGTCATCAGTAATTTCAGGAATGCGGTGTGAGATGTAAGAAAAAAGTCGGTAATGAAATTTCCTGAAAAATTCACCTGCCTTATCGGGAGCCATAGACAGGGCTTTGATTCTTTCAGGCAAGGCGTCTATGGTTCTGGCAGTTTCCACCGATGCAAATTTTGCCTTGGTTCTGGCTCCATATTCCATGGTGGAAAGTTGCAGGGTCTGAATTTCTTTTCCCTCTGCCGATTTGATTTTTTTGAAAAAACCCTGACCAGTCTTGTCTCCCAACCAATTATTATCAACCAGTTTTTGTAACCATGCCGGAACGATGAAAGTATCGCGTGCCTCATCATTGGGACAATTGTTATAAATACCATTGGCTACTTTTACCATGGTATCAATTCCCACAACATCTGCGGTACGGAAAGTTGCCGATTTAGGGCGACCCATGAGAGGACCGGTCAGTGCATCTATCTCATCAATGCTCAATGAAAGTTCTTCCATGATCTGGAAGATGCTCATCATGCTGAACATGCCTATGCGGTTGGCAATGAAGGCAGGAGTATCTTTACATAGTACGGTGGTTTTACCCAGAAAAAGATCCCCATATTCCATCAGAAAATCAACAATCACCGGATCTGTATCGGGAGTGGGTATGATTTCCAATAAGCGCAGGTATCGGGGAGGGTTAAAAAAGTGTGTGCCACAGAAATGTTTTTTAAAGTCGGCTGATCTGCCCTCACTTAACATGAGAATCCGTATTCCCGAAGTATTGGAAGTGATGAGCGATCACGGCTTTCTGTATTTATAAACTTGCTCTTAGATCTGTTGCTTAATATCGAGTCGCTCCACTACCACTTCAATGATCCAATCGCAGGAAGCAATGTCTTTCATGTTGTCATCAAAATTCCCGGTCGTGATTCTTTTGGCGACATCAGCCGTGAAGACCGGAGATGGGTTGCTTTTGATGGCAGCTTGTAAAGAACCATTCACCAACTGGTTTCTGGCAGCTTTTTGATCGCTACCGGCGGCGGCAGCAGGTACCATGTCCAACAAAATAACCGGTAGTCCTATACCAGCAAAGTGACAAGCAATTCTCGAGCCCATAACGCCACTTCCTAAAACGGCAACCTTTCGAATGGATCTGTTCATAATACAAACTTTGACGTAAAATTAGTTAGTTATGCAACTAATTGTATCAGCCGGGCAAAAAAAATTTGTGGTCGTCAGAGTAGGGTAGGGACAAAAAAAACCCTGTTAGGTGTCAGGGCTTTTTTTTGGCAATACCGGAGAGAGAATATATTATTCCTCTGAGGGCGTTGCCCCCTTGTAAGCCATGTACAGGCAAACAAGGTACACAGTCAGTAGTACATACACAAGCATAAAAGGGTGGTTTGTAAAGATGAATTTAACAATTATTTTTTGTGACTGTTGAAAAAAATCCAAAAAAAAATTGATTTTCAGGGCTTTTGGGTGAAAAGACTTTATTGGAAGGTGAAATACCCATTTTTTTGGATATACATCCAGATTCCTATAGCTATATAGCTATTCCGTAACCATAATTTCTCTTGAGAGAGGGTATTCTCATTTCTTTTTCTCGCTGATAATCCTTTGCTTTTACCGCTGTTTGTTTGAAATGACCATTCACAATAATGCCACGAGTGCTCAGTAGCATTGTTGTAAATTTGTATCGATGGAAATTACAGTTCAACTGATTCGTGACTTAAGTGCATTGTCCCGTTTGGAATTGCGTGAGGAAGATTTACCCGTTTGGCAGGCCGACCTCCAAAAGATGGTTGCGTTCGTTGAACAGTTACAACGTGTTGATACCCGGGGTATTCAACCTTTGTTGTACATGGGTACTGCAACTGAAGTGTTGAGGGAAGACATTGTCAGTGGGAGTGTCAGTCAGGATGTCGCTTTGCAGCAAGCGCCGGATGCTATGCCGCCGTATTTTTCAGTTCCTAAAGTGATTGTAACTCCAGTTAGTTCAAACCAAGAAAATTAGTCCGATGCATACTGCTATTATTCAGTTGGAAAAAATTGAGAAAAGTTATTACATGGGTAATCATACCATTCCTGTATTGAAAGGTATTAGTCTGGAAATACAGCGAAATGAGTATGTTGCTCTGATGGGTCCTTCGGGAAGTGGAAAAAGTACTTTGATGAATATCCTAGGATGTTTGGATTCCCCTACAGGTGGTAAATATATACTCAATAGTCAGGATGTAAGTCAAATGTCAGATGATGAGTTAGCCCAGGTGCGCAACAATGAGATCGGCTTTGTATTCCAGCAATTCAATTTGTTGCCGCGACTTTCTGCAGCAGAAAATGTTGCTTTGCCATTGGTGTATGCAGGGGTAAGCAAAAAAGAGCGGATGGAAAGAGCTCTCGAAGCGTTGCGCAAAGTAGGTCTGGCAGACCGGAGCCACCATAAATCCAATGAACTTTCCGGAGGTCAGATTCAGCGTGTGGCCATTGCAAGAGCCCTTGTGAACAATCCTTCTCTTTTGTTGGCAGATGAACCGACAGGTAACCTTGATTCCAAGACATCTGTGGAGGTAATGGAACTTTTTGCCAATATTCATGCAGCCGGAAATACTGTTGTATTGGTTACCCATGAAGAAGATATTGCTGCCTATGCTCATCGGGTAGTCAGGTTAAGGGATGGATTGGTGGAATCAGATACCATTCGCCCCTCCAAAACCGTTCCTGCCGAATCTTAGTAATTCCGGCTCCCGAACATTCTCTTACTATCTTTGTTCCTATAGATAGTAATTTGCGTCATGTCATTCAAAATTTACACAAAAACAGGGGATAGGGGTTATACTTCACTCATTGGAGGTACCAAAGTTGCCAAAAGCAACTTGAGGATTGACGCCTATGGTACAGTTGATGAATTGAATTCTTTTGTGGGATGGGTGCGTGATCTGCTCACTGATGAAGCGGGAAGAAAAATGCTTGCGGAGATACAGGATCGTCTTTTCACCATTGGTTCATCTTTGGCATGTGACCCGGATAAAGAGCCGGCAATGAAGATCCCGGATCTGGTAGATGGAGATATAGAATTACTAGAAAAGGAGATTGACAGGATGAATGAGTCACTGGCACCAATGCGCTCCTTCATTTTGCCGGGGGGGCACCCAACTGTTTCTGCTTTGCACATTGCCCGCAGCGTCTGCAGAAGAACCGAAAGATGCTGTGTTTTTTTGATGGAAAACAATCTTTTCATCGATCCGCTCGTCATCCGCTATATCAATCGCCTTAGCGACTACTTATTTGTTTTGTCCCGTTATACTGCCTGGCAGTTGAAGGTGGATGAAATGCCCTGGAGACCGCGTGTCAAGTAACCTGCGGAAACTTTAATCAACTTTTGTAGTAATCTCGCCGTCTTTCATTTGTAAGATACGATCACTCATACCTGCCAGTTCCTGGTTATGGGTGACAATCAAAAAGCTGTTTCCAAGGTCATCCCGTAGTTGGAGAAATAATTCATGTAATTCTCTTGCATGGTGGCTATCCAGATTTCCGGTTGGTTCATCTGCCAATACAAGGGCCGGCTGATTAATGAGGGCTCTTGCTACCGCAACCCTTTGTTGTTCCCCTCCTGATAATTCAGTAGGACGATGATGACCTCTTCCAGCCAAACCAAGTTTTTCCAATAAAACGGTTGCTTTTTCAGCTGCCTCCTTTTTAGATGTGCCGGCTATCCAGGCGGGGATGCAGATGTTCTCGAGGGCGGAGAATTCAGGCAGGAGATGATGAAACTGAAATACAACACCCATGTGCCGGTTTCGGAAGGCAGCCAGTTTGTTGCCTTTGAGTTCTTGTAAGGGGGTATCGTGTAGTTCGAGGGTACCACTATCCGGACGGT